>DATHHZ010000601.1:0-2166 GCA_035316965.1 Burkholderiales bacterium
CCGAGCGCGGCAATAGCGCATTCTCGCGCGCCTTGCGGCGCGTTCCTCAGGATTTTGGCGCGCGTGTCACGTTCGCCATGAAAATTGACGGGTGATTTCATGTCTCATTCGATGAACACATACAGCCGGATTCCGGTCGCTTTTACCCACGGTGAGCGCGTGTGGGTGTGGGACGAATCCGGCAAGAAATACCTCGATGCGCTCGCGGGAATCGCGGTCAACACGCTTGGCCACGGCCACCCGAAACTGACGCGGGCGATCGCGGAGCAGAGCTCGCGCCTGATCCACACCTCCAACCTCTACCGCATCGCCGAACAGGAAAAGCTCGCAGACAAGCTCGCGGCGATCAGCGGCACGGACAATGCTTTTTTCTGCAATTCCGGCTGCGAGGCCAACGAGGCGGCGATCAAGCTCGCGCGCCTCTACGGTCACGGCAAGGGAGTGGACAGTCCCGCCATCGTCGTCATGGACAAAGCCTTCCACGGCAGAACGCTCGCGACGCTCTCGGCCACCGGCAATCGCAAAGTCCAGCAGGGATTCGAGCCTCTGGTGCCGGGCTTCGTGCGCGTCCCGTTCAACGACATCGAATCGGTCCGCCAGGTTGCCTCGCACGACAAGAGCGTCGTCGCGGTGCTGGTCGAGCCGATCCAGGGCGAAGGCGGAATCAATATTTCCTCGATGCAGTACCTGCGCGATCTGCGCGAGCTCTGCGACCGTCAGGGTTGGTTTCTCATGGTGGACGAAGTCCAGTGCGGACTGGGCCGCACGGGCAAGTGGTTCGTCTATCAGCACGCTGAAATTCAGCCCGATGTCGTGTTGCTCGCCAAGGGCCTTGCCTCGGGCGTGCCGATCGGAGCGTGCCTCGCCCGCGGAGCGGCTGCCGGGGTGTTCAAACCGGGAACTCACGGCTCCACTTTCGGTGGCAATCCGCTCGCCTGCGCGGCAGCCCTCGCGACGCTTGCCGCCATCGAGGAAGAAGGTCTCATGAAGAACGCCGAGCGTATCGGCGGGATTCTGCTCACCGGGCTTCGCGAGGCGCTCGCGGGACGTCCGGGCGTGGCGGAGGTCCGCGGTCACGGCCTGATGATCGGCGTCGAACTCGACCGGCCCTGCGGAGATCTGGTCGGGCAGGCGCTGGAGGCGGGCCTGCTCATCAACGTCACCATGGAGAACGTGATTCGGCTGCTGCCGCCGCTCATCATG
The DNA here is from genome assembly GCA_035316965.1 of Burkholderiales bacterium. Lineage (GTDB taxonomy): Bacteria > Pseudomonadota > Gammaproteobacteria > Burkholderiales > SG8-39 > VBDM01. The sequence goes on from DATHHZ010000601.1 coordinate 1,204, forward strand.
AACGAAGGCGAAGCTCGCCAGGTGCTTTCCATCCTGGTGCCGCTCGTGCGTTCGTTCCTCTCTCAAGCCCCGACCGCGGTACCCGCGCGCGCATGAAAAAAAAGGCGCGGACGCGGCACTACCTGCAGTTCAAGGACTTCTCGCGCGAGGAGTACGAGCATCTGTTCGCACGCACGCGCTGGATCAAGGACAAGTTCAAACGCTACGAGCGCTACTGGCCGCTCGAAGACCGCACGCTCGCCATGATCTTCGAGAAGCCCTCGACGCGCACCCGCCTGTCGTTCGAGGCGGGAATGCACCAGCTCGGCGGCGCGGCGATCTATCTGTATACGCGGGACTCGCAGCTTGGGCGTGGGGAGCCGGTCGAGGACGCCGGGCAGGTGATCTCGCGGATGTGCGATCTGGTCATGATCCGCACCTTCCAGCAGGAGATCCTCTCGCGCTTTGCGGCGAACTCGCGCGTCCCGGTGATCAACGGCCTCACCAATGAGTACCATCCCTGCCAGATCCTGGCGGACATTTACACCTACATCGAGCATCGCGGCCCGATTCAGGGCAAGACCGTGGCGTGGATCGGCGACTCGAACAACGTCTGCAACACCTGGCTGCAGGCGGCGACCGTGTTTGATTTTAACGTGCACGTCTCGACCCCGCCTGGCTACGAAGTCGAGCCCGAGCGCGCCGGGATCTACGACGACGCGAACTACGAGAGCTTCGCCGACCCGATGGATGCCGCGCGCGGCGCCGACCTCGTCACCACCGACGTCTGGACCAGCATGGGGTTCGAAGCGGAGAAGGAAGAGCGCAAGCGCGATTTCGAGAACTGGCAGGTGGACGCGGACATGATGCGCGCGGCGAAGAAAGACTCGCTGTTCATGCACTGTCTGCCGGCGCACCGCGGCGAAGAGGTCGCCGCGGTGCGCCGGCAGACAGTGCATGAACAGCGAGTCTTTCTTCGCCGCG
>DATHHZ010000602.1:0-4517 GCA_035316965.1 Burkholderiales bacterium
AAGGGCGTTCGACAGCCCGCCCGCACCGACATCGTGAATGGAAAGCACTGGATTGCGCTCACCGAGCTGCCAGCAGCGGTCGATGACCTCTTGAGCGCGCCTCTGCATCTCGGCGTTGCCGCGCTGCACCGAATCGAAGTCCAGGTTCTCGGGATTGGCGCCCGTGTCCATGCTCGACGCGGCGCCCCCGCCCATCCCGATCAGCATTCCCGGACCGCCCAGGTGCACCAGCAGAGCCGCCGGTGCCACCGGGCTTTTGTGAGCGTGCGCCGCGTTGATATTTCCGATACCGCCCGCGATCATGATCGGTTTGTGGTAGCCGTAGACGACTCCGTCCGCTTCCATCTCGAAGGCGCGGAAGTAGCCGGCGAGATTGGGGCGGCCGAATTCGTTGTTGAACGAGGCCGCGCCCATCGGCCCCTCGAGCATGATCTGCAGGGCCGAGGCGACGCGGTCGGGTCTTCCGGAGGTCTTTTCCCACGCTTGCTCGAAATCCGGAATGCACAGATGCGATACCGAGAAACCGCACAATCCCGCCTTGGGTTTCGCGCCCCGGCCGGTCGCCGCTTCATCGCGGATCTCACCGCCCGAGCCGGTCGCCGCCCCCGGAAAAGGCGAGATCGCCGTGGGGTGGTTATGGGTTTCGCACTTCATCACCGTATGCGTGAGCTCGTCCCGGTACCCGTAGCGTCCCCCGGATCCCGGATAGAAGCGGGCGATCGACCGTCCTTCCATCACCGCGGCGTTGTCGGCGTAGGCGACCACCGTCCCAGCGGGATTGCGCGCGTGCGTGGTTTTGATCATGCCGAAGAGAGTTTCCTCCTGCGAAACCCCATCGATGATCCATGAGGCATTGAAGATCTTGTGCCGGCAATGCTCCGAGTTCGCCTGCGCGAACATGGTCAGTTCCACATCGGTCGGATCGCGGCCGATCGAGCGATAGTGCGCGAGCAGATAGTCGATTTCGTCGGGCGCGAGAGCAAGTCCCAAGGCTATATTGACGTCTTCCAGCGCCGCGCGCCCGCCCGCCAGCACCTTCACGACCGCGAACGGCTTCGGGTCGTAATGGCGGAACAACGCCTCCACCTCATCGAGCGAGCCGAGCACCGTCTCGGTCATGCGGTCGTGAATGAGCTCCAGGATCTGATGGCCGTCGAACGCGGGTTCGCTAGAAAAAATCCACGCCGTTCCCCGCTCGATGCGGCGTACTGCCTCGAGACCGCATCGGCGCGCGATATCGGTCGCCTTGGAGGACCAAGGCGAGATGGTGCCCAAACGCGGCACGCTGAGCAGCATGCGGCCCTCGCCCGCCGACGCGGGCTCGCCGTACTGGATCAGGCGCTGCAGTACATCGGTTTCCCGCGCATCGAGCGCGCGCTCGGTTTCGACGAAATGCCAGTATTCGGCGGCTGCGATCTGAACCGATCCGTGGGACGTTGCGAGGCGGGAGTTGAGTTTGTCGAGCCGGAACGCGGAAGCGGCGCGGCCGCCGCGTAGCTTGAGTATCAACGACATGAGGCGTGCCGGTAAAGCGCGATTATACCGGACCCTAGCTCCTGCTTAACTCAGTTGCTGCGGCGGAATTGGGGATTCTGCAAAGTGCCGGAAACCGTGAGCATCGCGCGCGCCTGCACGCTCTCGGCGCGAAGCTCGATCTGCATCCGCCCGGACAGGTTTTTCTGGGGATCCATTTCCACCTGTCCCGTGGCGTTCAAGAGGCCCGCCGCCATTCGAATCTGGCGAACGAGGAGTCGATTGGCGTCCGCGGATACGACGCCGCTCATCTCAGAAAAGAGCGTCGTTCCTCCGCCTGAGCTGCTCCCCTGGAGCAACCGCGTCATGTCGACGTTGGTGATCGACCCTTTCTGTATCGTGAAATTGCCGTCGAGCTGAGCGTTAAGGATCATCCTTTCTGGGAGAAGCCCCTTCATGGAGTACACGCCCTTGCCCTGGAGCGTCCCTCCGGCAAGGAGCGGCGCAGCAATCTTCCCTGCATCCATCTGGCGCACCGCGAACTCGCCCTCCATGCTCCAGCCGTTCGACCATCTGAAGCGCACGTTGCCGAGCAGCCGCCCGCCGAATGCGCGCGCCTCCGCTTCGCTCAACGCGAGTTCGCCCTTCGTCACGGTGCCTTTCGCCAGAAACTCGCTGAGAGTCAGATCCACCCCGATGGGTAACGGGAAGGTGTCCGCGGAGATTTCGATGCCCGCTCTCTCCCCCTGAGGCTGCAGCTTCACCGAAAGTCTGCGTTCGGCGTTGAGAATCGCAACCGATTGCAGAGCGCCGTCCGAAGAAAGAATTGCATTCACTTCCAGTGCCGGCAGATTCAGTTCCGGGATATCGAGCTTCAATCCCTTGGCCGATATGCGCTGGACCCCGAGCGACCCGCGCCTGCTTTTGTCCTGCAACAGCGCGGGGAGAAATTCCCGGGGGAAGGTCGCGTTTTCGAGCTCGAGACTCTTGAGCGATATCGGATCCTCCAGAAGGGAGGTGATCACCGGGGCGGCCTTGATCAGGGCCGCACGCATCGGGTGCTCTTTTCCGATCACGACCTTCTCGAACTTCAGCTGCGGTATCGGCAGGAGCGTCAGGTTGACGGTGCCGATCTTGACCGGCTCCCCGAGCCACGCCTGCGCCGCCTTTTCGTACGGACCGGATTCCAAGGGCACAAAGGGAAGCGCGGCAACCGCCACGATCAAGGTCAGGAGCAACATCACCGCAAATTGCTTCGCGAGGCTGCCGGGCCTTCTTTTTGCCCAGATCTCCCGCGCGGAAAGCGAGGCTTCGTTGGGGTTCCGGGCCTCTTCTTCACCCCGCCCTGCGTCCTCTCCGGCCCTTTCTTTCGCCCTCGCCGCCTTGCGGGCCTTTTTAACCGCCTTGGCCTGCGCTTTTTCCTCTTCGCGGGCCCGCCTCTCGTCTTCGCTGGCGCGGTTCTCCTCTTCCTCGGCACGCAGCGCTTCCTCCTCGGACTCGCGACGGGCGCGTTCCTCTTCTTCCCTGCGCTGCTGCTCCTCGCGCTCCCTGTACTCGGCTTCGCGTCGCGCGTTCTCTTCCTGCTCCCGCAGCGAGCGCTCAAGGGCTTCGCGTTCCTCCGTTTCCCGGCGCTCTCGCGCCTCTTGCTCCGCGCGTCGCCGCAGCTCTTCCTCGCGCCTGGGTCGCTCTTCTTCCTCGCGGCGCGCGCGCTCCTCGGATTCGCGCCTGGCGCGCATCTCGGCTTCGACTTGGGCGCGCGCCTCGGCTTCGATGCGGGCCTTGCGCTCGGCCTGTTCCCGCTCCTCGCGCATGCGGCGTTCGACTTCCTCGCGGCGCATCCGCTCCTCGACTTCTTTCCGGGCGCGCTCCTCCGCCTCGCGCCTCACGCGCTCCTCGGCGTCCCTGCGCACTTTCTCCTCCGCTTCGCGCTTGGCACGCACCTCGACTTCGCGCCTGGCCCTTTCCTCGTTTTCGCGCCTTTCCTTATCATAGATCTCCCGGCGGACGCGCTCCTCGGCGTCGCGCTTGCTGGCCTGGTCCGCCTCGATTCGCGCCCGCAACTCGGCTTCGCGGCGCGCCTTTTCCTCGGCTTCCTTGCGCTGCCGCTCTTCGGCCTCGCGTCGCGCCTGGTCGAGCGCGTCCGCCTGCGCTCTCGCCTGGGCCTCGGCCGTCGGGCTGGCCGGCGTCGAAAGCCTTGCTCTCTGCTCGGCCTCCGCTCTTGCCCGCGCCGCGGCCTCCGCCCTCGCCCTCGCCGCGGTTTCTTCGCGCGCGCGCGTAGCCTGGGCCTGGCGGGCGATGTCCTGCGCTTGAGCCTGAAGCCTCGCGTCCTCGCTCGTCTTTGCGGAAGGCTTTGCGGGAGTAAACGCGGTGAAATCGAGGTCCTCGCCGCCGTCCGCAGAGGAAGGTGAAGTCGGCGCGCGTGGGATCGAAGGCCGCGGCGCCTCGTCCTGCTTCCCGACGAACTCGCGCAGGTAGCCCTCTTTTTCCATATTCCTGAGGGTTTCGAGGAGCATGGGCTCGGTCATCCTCCCGAACTTCTCCATCAGCTCGGAAACGCTGACCTTGCCGTCGATTTCCTTGAGGATGTTGCGGACATCCCGCGACAGATTGCTGGTCTTGCCGGTCGCCTCCATCAGGCCCTTGCCGGTCTTGGTGAGAATCGATCGACGATTCATACTTTGGTGCGTTTCATTGCTCTCAAGTAAGGCCGCGCGCTCCGCGATTATCGGCTGCCTATTATAGGCAAGTCGGGGGCTCGCAGGGCGAGCGGTTCCTCGAGCGAGACCGGAAGGCGGTTCATCGCCTGCTATGTGCTCGGGCGTCCATACCCGCCGCCCCCGGGCGTCTCGATCACGAAGCTGTCTCCGGAATTCACCTGGATCTGGTCGCACGCTTCCAGCTCCACGACCCTGCCGTCGGCGCGACACACCCAGTTGCGCCCTGTCTTGCCGGAGGAGCCGCCCGCCATGCCGTATGGCGCGATCCGTCGGTGCCCGGAGAGAATCGCGGCGGTCATCGGCTCCAGGAAACGCACCCGGCGAATC
>DATHHZ010000603.1:0-4077 GCA_035316965.1 Burkholderiales bacterium
CAAGAACTGGATTCTGGAACAACCGGGCACCTATTACGGGCGCTTCGGTACGCCGACGACCGAAGCGCTCCAGGAGGCGATCGCCTCACTGGAAGGTGGGCACCGATCGGTCGTCTACCCCTCGGGGCTCGCCGCCTGCGCCGGGGCCTTGCTCGCCTTCCTATCCGCCGGAGATCACCTGCTCATGAGCGACACCGTCTACGGCCCGACGCGCAACTTCGCGAATGGATTTCTCAAACGCTTTGGCGTGAGCACGACGTTCTTCGATCCGCTCGCGGGGCGCTCAATCGAGTCGCTCATCCGGTCCGAAACCCGGGTGATCTATCTCGAATCGCCCGGCTCGCTCACTTTCGAAGTGCAGGACGTCCCGGCGATCGCTGAAGCCGCCCATCGCCGCGGGATCATCGTAATCGCCGACAACACCTGGGCGACGCCGCTCTACTTCAAGCCGTTTGTGCACGGCGTGGACGTTTCCGTGCAGGCGGCCACGAAATACATCGTCGGTCACTCCGACGCCATGCTCGGTGCGATCACCTGTACGAAGGAAGCCTGGCCGAGGCTGAGGCGCTCGACCCACGAGCTCGGTCAGACGGCCGGTCCGGACGACGTTTATCTCGGCCAGCGGGGCCTGCGCACGCTCGCGGTGCGGCTGAAACAGCATTGGGAGGCGGGTGTCGCGCTCGCCGAGTGGATCGCTCGCCAGCCCGAGGTCGAACGCGTGCTCCACCCGGCGCTCCCCGGAGATCCGGGAAACGCGATCTGGAAGCGCGATTTTACCGGCGCCTGCGGCCTCTTCGGCGTGGTGCTCAAGGAGGGCGTCACCGACGGCGCGCTCTGCGCGATGATCGACGGCCTGGAACTCTACGGAATCGGCTCGTCCTGGGGCGGGTTCGAGAGCCTGATCGTGCCCTTCGATCCGCGCGAGGCGCGCACGGCGACGCAGTGGCCGCACAAGGGGCCGTGCTTCCGGATCCACGCAGGCCTGGAGAACGTGGACGACCTGATCGCGGACCTCGAGGCGGGGTTCAAACGGCTGCGCTTAACCTGACGGAACTCATAGCGTATCCGCACAGCTGCCGCCCTGGCCAAATGGGCTTATCCTACCCGGCGGGTCAACGGCGAGGTCGGCATAGTCGGCCGCCAAACCCACAAGAAAAAATGTCGCTGTGGCAGGGGTAGCACCAGCAGCTCCGGTGCTGGCTTCGAGCGTCACCTGGGCCCAGCTTGCGTAATTCTTTGGGTAGCTGATGGTCGCTTGAGCGAAGCCGCTCGCGTCCGTTATGCCGGTGGGGTTCACGTCGGATACACCGGGGGGGTCAAGCAAACCATTTCCGTTGAGGTCTTCACCCGCATCGAGAATGGCGTTGAAATTGGCATCTTCGTTCGCACAGACTGCGGCTAGGGATTGGGTCCAAACTTGAGGGGTGGCCGCCGGAGCGGGCAGAACATAGCGACCCTTCAGAAACCCGCCAGGGTTCGAAGCGGTGCCGGAGCGCAAAGCAAATGTCACCGTTGCACCTGAAACCGCGCGTCCGGCGGTGTCGGTCACAATGGCGACCCATATCTTCCTGTAAAGCGGAGGATCTGACTGAACCAGATTATCCGTACCCAGGCGTATCAGCACCACCTGCCCGCTGGGGCCGATGCCCGTGCCGGTCGTGCCGGTACCAAGCACACCCAAACTCGAACCGCCGTTTTCGGAACTACAGCCGGCCGCGAGCACGCCCGCGAACAAAAGGGCCGTAATAACCAATTTCCCGTGGTTTTTCATGATTCCCCCTGCCTAAACCGTTTACGCAATGAGCCAAACACTCCTGGGGCAAACACCCGCTTTTAGGGTGAGCTCGATAATTACATCTTGGTACCAATATGATAGATGATAATATTAAATTCGTGAATTTACTAGCAGTTGTATGTCTTTGGTTATTAAACAAAGCAAATGAAAATTCCCTTGTCCTAACCCCTTCTACGGCTTAGGGCACGCAGGACTCATGCCTGAAAGGCCTGTGCGAACACCAAGTGCGCTACGGTTCTGCGAGCTCAGACCCGGTGGGCCGAGCGGCTGTCCTGCGGGGCTTCGGCCCGGTCGGTCATGCCGTAATCGCGCACGACGCTCGCTATGCGGAGGCGGTAATCGGCAAACACGCCTGAGCGCCCGCGCGCCTGCGCCTCGCGGTGGGCCGCAAGGTTGCGCCAGCGCCGCACTGCTTCCTCGTCGCGCCAGAACGAAAGCGACAGGAGCTTGTTTTCGTTCGTGAGGCTCGCGAAGCGCTCCACCGAGATGAACCCGTCGATTTTCTCGAGCTCAGGCCGCAACTGAGCGGCGAGCTCCAGATATTGCTGTTTCCGGCCCGGAGCCGGAATGACCTCGAATATCACGGCAAGCATTTGTCGTCCTTCGCTATCGGGTCTGGCCGAGCTCGGCGCGCATGAGCTTCGCGCCTTCGACCATCGCTTTCAGTTTCTCGAACGCCACCTCGCGCGGCAGGTACTTCATTCCGCAGTCGGGCGCGACGATGATGTCCTTCGACGCGACGAAAGGCAGGGCGCGGCGGATGCGCGCGGCGACTTTCTCTGGTGTCTCCACCGTCATGTCGTTGAGGTCGATCACGCCGAGGATGATCGTTTTGCCGGGCAGGGTCTTCAGCACCGAACAGTCGAGATTGGACTGCGCCGTCTCGATTGAAACCTGGCGGCAGTTGCAGCCCGCAAGTTCGCCGAGGAACGAGTAACCGGAGGGCCGCACGTGGATGACGGCGGCGTAGCCGAAGCAGATGTGCACCGCCGTGGTTCCGGTAATGCTTTCGAGTGCGCGGTTGAGGGCCGCAAGGCCGTACCGGCGGGCCTTCTCCGGTCGCGCCTGCATGTAAGGCTCGTCGACCTGCACGATGTCGGCGCCGGCGGCGAATAGATCGCGTATCTCCGCGTTTACAGCGACCGCGTAGTCCATCGCCGCCTCTTCCTCGGACCGGTAGTACTCGTTCTGCGCCTGCTGGCTCATGGTGAAGGGACCGGGTACGGTCATCTTGACCGCCTTTTTCGTGTGGGCCCGCAGAAACTTCAGGTCCTCGATCTCTACCGCGTGCTTCCTCCGAATCTTTCCGACGATGCGCGGCACCGGGTTGGGGTGTCCCGAGCGGTCGAGCGCCGTGCCCGGATTGTCGGTGTCCACGCCTTCGAGCGCGGTGGCGAAACGGTTGGAGTAGCTCTCGCGCCGGATTTCGCCGTCGGTGATGATGTCCAGGCCCGCTTCCTCCTGGGCGCGGATCGCGAGCAGCGTCGCGTCTTCCTGCGCTTCCGCGAGAAGCGCATCGGGGATGCGCCACAGCTCTTTCGCGCGCACGCGCGGTGGAAAGCGCCCGGCCAGCTTCTTGCGGTCGATCAACCATTCCGGCTGCGGGTAGCTGCCGACGAGCGAGGTTGGAAACAGCATGCTCAGGGCGCCGCCTCCACGACCGCTGCGCCAATGACGATATTGTCCTGTCGGCGGCCGAAGCCATTCGCGGTCGGTCGCATCCCCGCTACGCGGGGCGGCCGCGAAGGTGGAGCCTCGGAACGTGCGACCCTGAGCGGACGCAGGGCACGCCAATCACCGTCACGCGGCCAATTGCCCGCCTCTGCGGTCGCATCCCGGCTGCGCCGGGATCCCTGCTCCGCGCTCCGGCGTGCCTGCTTCCTGCTCATGGCTTCAGCCCCTGGAACAACTTCTCGCGGCCTAGCTTGATCCCCGGCTTGCCGTCATACAGGAAAATGTCGGCAGTGGCGAAAGTGTCGTTGAAGTTCTCCGGGATGAAGGAGCCGGTGCCGATCACGTCGAGCGGCGCCCTGCAGTTGGCGAACATCTTGCACTTGAACAGATTGAATCCCGACGAGCCCACGATCTTGCAGGCATTGAAACCGTTCGCGTCGAGCGTCTGCCGCAGCTGGATGACCGCAGCCACGGAGACGCCGGTGCCGAACAGCACTTTGCGCACCCGGTCCTTGACGATGTTCAGGCTGTCGGCGTCGAACGCCTCTTCGCCCATCACGTAGCGCACCGCCTCGTACTCGTTCGGTACGTGCAGCCAGTTGACCACG
>DATHHZ010000604.1:0-3379 GCA_035316965.1 Burkholderiales bacterium
ATGAGCACCTTCTACAACCTGCCCGTGTCCGGGGAGCACGTGACCCTGCTCACGCATCTGGTCGTGCGCGAGGACGCGCATCTGCTCTACGGCTTCGGCACCGATGCGGAGCGGCGCGCGTTCCGCCAGCTTCTGAAAATCTCAGGCGTCGGGCCTCGCATCGCGCTCGCGGTGCTCTCCGGAATGAGCGTGGCGGAGCTCGTCGCGGCGATCGCTGCGCAGGAATCCGGGCGCCTGGTGAGAGTCCCCGGCATCGGCAAGAAAACCGCCGAGCGCCTGCTGCTCGAGCTGAAGGGCAAGCTCGGCGCGGAAACGTTGAGCGGGGTGGCCGTCAACCGGCCCAGGCCCGTGGCGAGCGACGTCACGACCGCGCTCCTCGCGCTCGGCTACAGCGACAAGGAAGCGCAGCTCGCGGTGAAGCACCTGCCCGAGGGGCTTTCCGTTTCCGAGGGCATCCGGCAGGCGCTGAGATCCCTGTCGAAGACATGAAGCAACGGACGGTAAGATAGCGGAAATGGCCATCGAAACTGACCGCCTGATCTCGGCGGCTCCCGTCTCGCCCCAGGAAGAGGCCTTCGAACGGTCGCTGCGTCCCAAGTCGCTCGCCGAGTACGTCGGCCAGGAAAAGATACGCGGGCAGCTTTCGATCTTCGTCGAAGCGGCGAGGAAGCGGAAAGAGGCGCTCGACCACGTGCTGCTGTTCGGGCCGCCGGGCCTGGGGAAGACCACGCTCGCGCACATCATCGCGCGCGAGATGGGCGTCAACCTGCGCCAGACCTCGGGCCCCGTGCTCGAGCGCCCGGGCGACCTCGCCGCGACCCTCACCAACCTCGAGCCGAACGACGTGCTGTTCATCGACGAGATCCACCGCCTCGCGCCGGTGGTCGAGGAAATCCTCTACCCCGCGCTCGAGGACTACCAGATCGACATCATGATCGGCGAGGGTCCGGCCGCGCGTTCGGTCAAGCTCGATCTGCCGCCTTTTACCCTCGTCGGCGCCACCACGCGCGCGGGCATGCTCACCAATCCGCTTCGCGACCGCTTCGGCATCGTCGCGCGCCTGGAGTTCTACACCGAGGAGGAGCTCGAGCGGATCGTGAACCGCTCCGCGGGACTGCTCAAGGTGGAAATCTCCCCCGAGGGCGGGCTCGAAATCGCGAAACGCGCGCGCGGCACCCCGCGCGTGTCGAACCGGCTGCTTCGCCGCGTTCGCGATTTCGCGCAGGTGCGCGCTCAAGGGGCGATCACGCGCGAGGTCGCGGACGCCGCGCTGAAAATGCTCGACGTGGACGTGCTCGGCCTGGATGTGATGGACAGGAAACTTCTGCTCGCGGTGATCGAGAAATTTTCGGGCGGCCCGGTTGGCCTGGAGAACCTCGCGCATGCGATCGGCGAGGAGGCCGACACCATCGAGGACGTGCTCGAGCCGTATCTGATCCAGCAAGGCTATCTGCAGCGCACCCCGCGCGGGCGCGTCGCGACGGTCTCCGCCTACCGCCACCTCGGGCTCGCGGTGCCGAAGTCAGGCGGGCCCGGGGCGCTGTTCGGACAATGACCGGAAGCTCCGGCCAAAAACCCTTCGCCTGGCCGCTTCGCGTCTACACCCAGCACACCGACGCCGGCGGCGTGGTGTTCCATGCCAACTATTTCTCGTTCATGGAATGCGCGCGCACCGAGCTGCTGCAGTCGCAGGGGTTCGATCTGGGGGAACTCGCCCGCCGCGACCGGGTCGGTGGTGCATTCTGTGCAAATCGCCTACCATAAGCCCGCATTGCTGAATGATTCTCTCAGCGTGACCGCGCAGGTGAAGCGGGTAGGCCGGGCGCGGCTCGAGTTCGATCAGGCAGTCATGCGCGGGGAGGAGGTGCTGGCGAGCGCCCAGTTGAGCCTGGCGTGCGTCAACGCGAAGAGCTACAGGCCCGTCGCGGTGCCTGAGGCGATTCGAAAAAAACTAGAAGGATTGCGATGAGCACTGCCCAAGACCTCTCGATCCTCGCGATGGTCGCGAGCGCGAGCCTCGTCGTCCAGCTGGTGATCCTGCTTCTTATCGTCGTTTCGTTCATGTCCTGGTACTTCATTTTCCTCAAGCTCTTCACCATCGGCCGCGCCCAGCGCAGGACCGAGCAATTCGAGCGCGATTTCTGGAGCGGCTCGGACCTTGCCGCGCTGTACCAGAGCGCGGTGAACCACCGGCATTCGACCGGGAGCCTCGAGCGGATTTTCGAGGCCGGGTTCCGGGAGTTCTCGAAACTGAAAAGCCAGCGCGGCGTTGCCGACCCGAGCCTCATGGTGGATGGGGCGCGCCGCGCGATGCGCGCGACCTATCAGCGCGAGATGGACCGTCTCGAATCGAGTCTCTCCTTCCTCGCCTCGGTCGGTTCGGTGAGCCCTTACGTCGGGCTGCTCGGCACGGTGTGGGGCATCATGCACGCGTTCCGCGGCCTCGCCAACATGGCGCAGGCGACCCTCGCCGCCGTCGCCCCGGGGATCGCCGAGGCCCTGGTCGCGACCGCGATCGGCCTCTTCGCCGCGATACCCGCCGTGGTGGCCTACAACCGCTTCTCCCACAACGTCGACCGGCTCGCCGTGCGCTTCGAGAGCTTCATGGAGGAGTTCTCCAACATCCTGCAGCGGCAGGCGCAGGCGCGACTTGCGGGAGCGTACGAGGCGAAGGGGGCCTGAAGGCCGTGCGCTCGCGCCGTCTCATGAACGAGATCAACATCGTCCCGTACGTGGACGTGATGCTGGTGCTGCTCGTCATTTTCATGGTCACCGCGCCGCTCGTGAATCCAGGGGTGATCGATCTGCCGAGCGTGGGCAAGTCCTCGCAACCGCCGGCGGCGCCGCTCGAGGTGATCGTGCGGCGCGATCAGTCCTTGATGCTGCGCGAGCGCGACAAGGGCAGGGCCGACGAACGCGCCGTGTCGAGCGCGCAGCTGGTCACCGCGTTGCAGGAGCGGCAGAAGAAAAGCCCCGATCAGCCGGTGGTGATCTCCGCGGACAAGGACGTGCGCTACGAGGCGGTCCTGAAAGTGATGGACGAGCTGCAGCGGCACAACATCCGTCGGGTCGGGCTCCTGGTGAAGCCCGCGACACAATGAGCTACGCGATTCCCGCCGACGAACCGGGCGGCGCGGCACCCGCGGCGCTTTCGGTGCTGGTGCACGGCGTGCTCTTCGCCGTATTGGTTTTCGGGCTGCACTGGCAGTCGAAGCATCCGGATCCGGTAGTGGCCGAACTCTGGAGCGAGTTGCCGGCGATCCAGCCACCCGAACCCAAGGTCGAGCCCAAGGCCGAGGTCAAGCCGCAGCCGAAGCCGGAGCCCAAGGTCGAGCAGAAGCAGCCGAAGCCCGACATCGCGCTCGAGCGGGAAAAGAAG
>DATHHZ010000605.1:0-2657 GCA_035316965.1 Burkholderiales bacterium
ATCACTTCGCAGATGCAGAGCTCTGTGAGCTCATCATGTTCATGGGCTTTATGTGGGCGGGCGGCACATTCGGTGCGGTGCTCGGGCTTGAACCGTTGCGTTAGGACTCATCTATGCCGGCCTGGCTTCTTCCAGCACTCAAGGCTGTTCTGCCTCACATCGGCACGATCATTTCAGCCACCGCGCCGGTATTCACCAGGAAGAATGCCGATGCGGTAGCCAATCAGACGTTATTACTGCAGCAGCAAATTACAGAGCTTCAATCCGCCGCGTCCCAGAACGCGGCGCACATCAAGGAGCTGGCGGAGCAATTGCAAAGCACGGTAGCGGCACTGGAGCAGGCTGCGTCAATCGCGGAGGCGAAGATCCGCCGGGCGCTCGTCGTTTGCGTCGTCGCGACGGTTCTATCTACGATCTCGCTAGTTATCGCGTTGGTCCTCGTTTTCGGGCGATAGAGAAGAAGCAGATTCTTCGCTTCGCTCAGAATGACAGGAAATATACTCACCTCTCCCGCACCAGTACCCCGTCCTGCAAGCGCATCACCCGATGCGCGCGCGCGGCGAGCGAGGGTTCGTGGGTCGCCATCACGAGGCTCGTGCCGTGCGTGCGGTTGAGCTCGAGCATCAGTCCGAACACGCTGTCGGCAGTTTTGCGATCGAGGTTTCCGGTCGGCTCGTCGGCGAGCACGCAGGCGGGCCGAGTGACCAGCGCGCGCGCAAGCGCCGCCCGCTGGCGCTCTCCTCCGGAAAGCTCCCCGGGGGTGTGGTCGAGGCGCTCGGCGAGGCCCACTTCCCTCAGCATCGCGGCGCCGGCTTCGCGCGCTTCGGCGGGGGGCGTGCGCCGGATGAGGAGCGGCATCGCCACGTTCTCGAGCGCGGTGAACTCCATCAGCAGGTGGTGGAACTGGTAGACGAACCCGAGCGAGCGGTTGCGCACCTGCCCCCGCTCCGAATCGGAAAGGCTGTGCGTCGGCCGGCCGAGCACGTCGACCTCTCCCGAAGTCGGGTCGTCGAGGCCCCCGAGCAGGTGCAGCAGCGTGCTCTTGCCCGAGCCGGAGGCGCCGACGATGGCGACTATTTCCCGCTCTTCGACTTTCAGCGATACGCCTTGAAGGACGTGCACGGCTTCCCTTCCCTCGCGGAAAGTCTTGCGCAGATCGCGGCACGCGAGCACCTCACTCATAGCGAAGCGCCTCGGCCGGATTCACGCGCGCGGCGCGCCAGCTCGGATAGAGCGTCGCAAAAAACGAGAGCGCGAGCGATACCAGTGCAATCGTAACCACGTCGCTGCTCTGGAGATCGGAAGGCAGGTCGGTGATGTAATACACCTCCCGCGAGAGGAACTGGACGTTCAAGAGGCGCTCGAGGAACGGCACCACCACGTCGATGTTGAGCGCGAGCGCGACGCCGCCGGCCACGCCGATCAGCGTGCCGATCGCGCCGATCAGCGCGCCCTGCACGATGAAGATCTTCATGATCCCGCCGGGACTCGCGCCCAGCGTGCGCAGGATGGCGATGTCGGGCTGCTTGTCGGTGACAGCCATCACCAGTGTCGAGACGATGTTGAACGCCGCCACCGCGACGATCAGCAGCAGGATGATGAACATCATGGTCTTCTCGATCTGCACCGCGCGGAAGTAGTTGGCGTGGCTGCGGGTCCAGTCCGAGACGTACAGGTCGCCGCGCAGGCGCGTGATCAGGTCGCGCGTGACCTCCCGCGACTGGAACAGATCATGCAGCTTGAGCCGCACGCCAGAAGCGCTCTCTCCCATGCCGTAGAGCTTCTGCGCGTCCTCGAGATGGATGAGCGCGAGACCCGAGTCGTATTCGAACATCCCCACTTCGAAAAGGCCCACCAGGGTGAACTGCTTGAGCCGCGGAAGAATGCCGGCGGGGGTGACCAGCCCTTGCGGGGCGATCAGCGTCACCTTGTCGCCGGCCCTCGCGCCGAGCGCGCGCGCGAGCTCCGACCCGAGCACGATGCCGAACTCTCCCGGGACGAGCGACTCGAGCTTCCCCGCCATCATGTGCAGGCCGATTTCGGCGACTTTCTGCTCCAGCTGCGGCACGATGCCGCGCACCACCGCCCCCCGGACGCTGGCGCCGAGCACGAGCATCCCTTGCGCGTTCACGAACGGCGCCGCCGCGGCCACCTGCGGATGCGCGGCCGCTTCCCGCGCCACCGCCTGCCAATCCGCGAGCCGGTTGTCCGCCCCGGTGATTTGCACGTGCGAGACCACGCCGAGGATGCGCGCGCGAACTTCCTTCTGGAACCCGTTCATCACCGAGAGCACCACGATCAGCGCGGCGACGCCGAGCGCGATGCCGAGCATCGAAGTAAGCGAAATGAAGGAGATGAAGTGATTGCGGCGCTTGGCGCGCGTGTAGCGCAACCCGACGAGGAGTTCGTATTGCACGCGCGAAGTGTGCCATAAGCGGTGATAAACTCGAAATCGGATGCACTGCAACCTGTACATTCCCGATTTCTTCTCTGCCGAGGGATTTTCCTCAGACAGCCTTGCGGCCGCGGAGACGCTGATCGCGAGAGGACGCCGCAAGTGGATCGCGCCCATTTCGCCCGAAGCCTGGTTGTTCGAGCGCTTCGGCGTACCGGAGCAGCGCGACTGGCCTGTCGCCCCGTATACGCTTCTGGCGGAC
>DATHHZ010000606.1:0-3292 GCA_035316965.1 Burkholderiales bacterium
CGACATGCGCTCGGTGTTCCCGTCGGCCAAGGCGCGCGACTTCGTGGTCAAGAACTACGGGGCCGTCGAGGGGATGCACCAGACCCTGGCACGCCTCGAAGAGTACCTGACGAAGGAGGTGTCGTCGTGAGCACAGACCGCAGGATGTTCCTGAAAACCGCGGCGGCATCGGCGGCCTGGGTCTTGCCCGCCGTCGCGGTCGCGCAGTCGCCGCAGGCCGCGGCCAGACCGCCCTCAGGCAAGGGCGGATTGTCCAAGGCGCGTCTCGCCCGCATGCGCGAGACCATGGCCCGCCATGTCCAGAGCGGCCGGATGCCCGGACTTGTCACGCTCGTCAGTCGGCGCGGCGAGACGCACGTCGATGCGATCGGCGTGAAAGCGTTCGGCGGCAAGGACCCGATGCGGCGCGACACGATCTTCCGCATCGCTTCGATCACGAAACCGATCACGGCGGCGGCGGCCATGATCCTCGTCGAGGAAGCGAAGCTGCGCCTCGATGATCCGGTCGACCCGCTGTTGCCGGAGCTCGCGAATCGCAAGGTCCTCAGGCGCATCGACAGCCCACTCGACGATACAGTGCCGGCGAAGCGCGCGATCACGCTGCGCGACCTGCTCACCTTTCGCCTCGGCATCGGCGCGGTGATGGTCTATCCCGAGAAGCACCCGATCCAGAAGGCGATGTCCGATGCGGGCGTCTCGCCCTCGGCCAACCTGCCTTCGCATGCGCCCGACGAACTGATGAAGCGATGGGGCAGCCTGCCGCTCGCGCATCAGCCGGGCGAGAAGTGGATGTACAACAGCGGCTCCGACATCCTGGGCATCCTGATTTCGCGCGCGACGGGCAAGACGCTGGAGACCTTCCTGCGCGAGCGCATCTTCGCGCCGCTCGGCATGAAGGACACCGCGTTCAGTGTCCCCGAGGCGAAGCTCGATCGCCTCGCGACCGCCTACCAGACCGATTTCGCGACGGGCAAGACCGTGCTATTCGACGAAGCCCGCGGCGGCCGCTTTGCGCGGCCGCCCGTGTTCGAGTCGGGCGCGGGCGGGCTCGTCTCGACGGTCGATGACTTCCTCGCTTTCGGCAGGATGATGCTCGCCAAGGGCCTGCACGGCCGCGAGCGCATCCTCGCGCGGCCCTCGGTCGAGCTGATGACGGCCGACCACATCACCGCGGAACAAAAAGCGGCTTCCGATTTCTTTCCAGGCTTCTGGGACGATCGCGGCTGGGGGTTCGGCATGGCGGTCGTCACCCGGCGCGACGATGTGGCGCGGTCGGTCGGAACCTACGGCTGGGATGGCGGCTACGGAACGTCCTGGTACGCCGACCCCAGGGAGGACATGACCGGCATCCTCATGACCCAGCGCGTCTGGGATTCGCCGGTCGCTCCCGGGGTCAATCGCGATTTCTGGACCTCTGCCTACCAGGCGATCGACGACTAACAAAAGTTCGTTCACCCTGTCGATTTCGCAAAGCCTCGTTCGTCGTACAGTCAGAGCGAGGTTTTCATCCGATCGACACCGTCCGGAGACCCCGCTTCCAACCCAACGGAGAACACGATGCGATTCATGATCATAGTCAAGGCCAGCAAGGACTCCGAAGCCGGGGTGATGCCCGACGAGAAGCTCCTCGCCGCGATGGGGAAGTTCAACGAGGAGCTGGTGAAGGCCGGCGTGATGCTCGCGGGCGAAGGGCTGCACCCGAGCTCGAAGGGCGCGCGCGTCAGGTTCTCGGGAGCCAAGCGCACCGTGATCGACGGGCCCTTCGCCGAGACCAAGGAGCTGGTCGCCGGCTTCTGGATCTGGCAGATGAAGTCGAAGAAAGAGGCGATCGAATGGGTCAAGCGCTGCCCGAATCCGATGCGGGAGGATTCCGAGATCGAGATCCGCCAGGTGTTCGAGGCGGAGGACTTCGGCGCCGAGTTCACGCCCGAGCTGAGGGAGCAGGAGGAGCGGCTGCGCGCGCAGATAGCCGCGAAGAAGAAAAGGTAGCGGGTGGCGCCGGACCCGGGGCGCGTCGATTTCACTGGGCCTCGTTCGTCGTACAGTTAGCGCGAGGCTTTTCATCCGGCCGGAACCGTCCGGAGGCCCGCCTCCCAAACATCGGAGAACAGCATGCGATTCATGATGATAGTCAAGGCCACGAAGGACTCGGAAGCGGGCGTGATGCCCTCCGAGAAGCTTATGTCGGAGATGCAGAAGCACCACGAGGAGCTGCAGAAAGCGGGAGTGCTGCTCGATGCCTCGGGCTTGAAGCCGAGCTCGAAGGGCTGGCGAGTCAAATACTCGGGCGCGAAGCGCACCGTGGTCGACGGGCCCTTCGCCGAAGCGAAGGAGCTGATCGCCGGCTACACCATCATCCAGGTGAAGTCGCGCGAAGAGGCGATGGAATGGGCGAGGCGCTTTCCCAATCCCTCCATCGACGGCAAGGAGGCCGAAATCGAGGTCCGGCAGTTCTTCGAGCTGGAAGACTTCGCTCCGGGCGAAGCGGTCGAGCGCTTTCGCGAGATCGAAATCGGGAAGAAGAAGTAATCGCGAACTGCGAAGGAAAGGAGAAATACTTTGACCGCCATGTTCGACAGCAGCCGCAAGCGCTGGCTCGCGCTGATCGTTCTCTGCCTCGGCGATCTGATGATCGTCCTCGACACGACGATCGTGAACGTCGCCCTGCCTTCGATCCGCGAAGACCTCGCCTTCACCGAGACTTCGCTCGTCTGGGTGGTGAACGCGTACATGCTCACCTATGGCGGGTTTCTGCTGCTCGGCGGGCGCCTCGGCGACCTCTACGGGCAACGCCGGCTTTTCCTGCTCGGCACCACGCTCTTCACCCTGGCGTCGCTGGCGTGCGGGCTGGCGGGCTCGCAGGGCCTGCTCGTGGTGGCGAGAGCGGTCCAGGGGCTGGGAGGCGCCGTCGTCTCGGCGATCGCGCTCTCCCTCATCATGAATCTCTTCACCGAGCCCGTCGAACGCGCGAAGGCAATGGGCATCTACGGCTTCGTCATGGCAGGGGGCGGATCGGTCGGCGCACTGCTCGGCGGCCTATTGACGGACGCGCTCAGCTGGCACTGGGTCTTCCTCGTCAACATCCCGATCGGCGTCGCCGTCTATGCGCTCACCGTGATTCTGCTCCGGGAAAGCCGCGCGCCGGCCGGAGCCGCGCGCCTCGACGTCGGCGGCGCGGTGACGGTGACGGCATCTCTGCTGCTCGCGGTCTATGCGGTCGTGAACGGCAACGAGGCCGGCTGGACTTCCACGCAGACGCTAACGCTTCTCGGTGCCGCAGCGGGGCTGCTCG
>DATHHZ010000607.1:0-3410 GCA_035316965.1 Burkholderiales bacterium
GCCGTGCGAGTTGCTCGTGGACCATGGTGTGGTGAGTCACGATGTCGACGAACTCCTGCTTCTGTGCGGCGTTCGGCAGCTCGCCCTTCAGCAGCAGGTAGCACACCTCGAGAAAGTCACAGTGCGTCGCAAGCTGTTCGATCGGGTAGCCTCGATAGAGCAGCATGCCCTGGTCGCCGTCGATATAGGTGATCCCGGAGCTGCAGCTCGCCGTGGAGAAGAACCCCGGGTCATAGGTGAACATTCCCGTCTTCGCGTAGAGAGTGCGGATATCGACCACGTCGGGGCCGATGCTGCCCGACAGTACGGGAAACTCGATCGACTTGCCCTCCCCGTAGGAAAGCGTGGCTTTTTTCGTGGAACCCATGGTGTTCCCCCGGTGAATTCGCGCTGTTCAGCAATTCCGCAGCAATTGGACCACTTCGACGAGCGCGGGATCGCCGCATTCGCGGCGCCCGCTGACCAGACCCCAGAGCTCGTCGTCGCTGTAATCGAGCAGGGTCTTGAAAGCGGCGAGGCGCTCGCCCTCGAGCCGCTCCGCGTGGGCACGCAGAAACCGCTCGAGCACCAGCTCGTTCTCGAGCAGGCCGCGGCGGCAGCTCCAGCGCAAACGGTTCATCTCGACGTCAGTCATGTTCATACCGACCGCTTCACCATCAGTTCCTTGATCTTGCCGATCGCCCGGGTCGGGTTGAGGTTCTTCGGGCAAGCATCGACGCAGTTCATGATGGTATGACAACGGAACAGACGGTAAGGATCCTCCAGGTCGTCGAGCCGCTCAGCCGTCGCCTGATCGCGGCTGTCGGCGATGAACCGATAGGCCTGCAGCAGTCCGGCGGGCCCGACGAACTTGTCCGGATTCCACCAGAACGACGGGCAGGAAGTCGAGCAGCACGCGCACAGGATGCATTCATACAGGCCGTCGAGCTCGTCGCGCTCCTCGGGGGATTGCAGCCGCTCCTTTTCCGGCGGAGAGTCTTCGTTGATCAGATAAGGCTTCACCGAGTGGTACTGCTTGAAGAACTGGGTCATGTCGACGATCAGGTCGCGGATCACCGGCAGCCCCGGCAGCGGCCGCAATTCAACAGGCTCCTTCAAGTCGCTCAGCTTGGTGATGCAGGCGAGACCGTTCTTGCCGTTGATGTTCATGGCGTCGGAGCCGCACACGCCTTCCCGGCACGAGCGCCGCAGGCTCAAGCTGTCGTCCTGCTCCTTGATGCGCACCAGGGCATCGAGCAGCATGCGGTCGTGCGGATCGAGCGCGACATCGTAGTCCCGCATCGCGGGCTTTTCGTCCTTGTCCGGGTCGTAGCGGAAAATCCTGAAGCGCATGCTTCCCCCAGTTCGGGTGGATCAGTAGGTCCGTACCTTCGGCTCGATGGTCCGAGCGGTCAGCGGCTTCATGTGCACCGGCTTGTATTCGAGCCGGTCGCCGTCCTTGTACCAGAGCGTGTGCTTGAGCCAGTTCGCATCGTCGCGGGCGTGATGGTCGGCGCGGTCGTGCGCGCCGCGCGACTCGCGTCGCGCCTCCGCGGAGACCATAGAGGCGCGCGCCGCCTCGACCAAATTGTCGAGCTCGAGCGCCTCGACCCGCGCGGTATTGAACACGCGGCTCTTGTCCTTGATCTGCGTTCGGGTGGCGCGGTCGGCGATCTCGTTTATTTTCTTCACGCCTTTGACCAGCATGTCCGGAAAGCGAAACACGCCGCAGTGCGCCTGCATGGTCCGGCGCATTTCCATGCCCACCTCGGCGACCGACTCGCCGTTCTTCTGGCCGTCGAGCCGCGCAAGACGCACCAGGGTCCGCTCGGCCGCATCCTTGGGCAGATCCTTGCGGCCCGGATTCTCTTTGAGAAATTTTGTGATCGATTCCGCGGCCGCCTTGCCGAAGACGAGCAGATCGGTGAGCGAATTCGTGCCCAGACGGTTGGCGCCGTGCACCGAGGCGCAGGCGCATTCACCCGCCGCGTAGAAGCCCGGAACCACGGCTTCCGGATTGCCGTCCTTCGGAACGACCACCTCGCCGTAGTAGTTGGTGGGGATTCCGCCCATCTGGTAGTGGACCGTCGGGACGACCGGAATAGGATCTTTCACCGGATCGACATTCGCGAATTTCTTGGAGATCTCGCGGATTCCCGGAAGGCGCTTGTCGATCACTTCGGGGCCCAGGTGATCGAGCTTGAGCAGCAGGTAATCGCCGTGCGGCCCGGCGCCGCGCCCTTCCTTGATCTCGGTCGCCATGGCGCGCGAAACCACGTCGCGCGAAGCGAGGTCCTTGAGATTCGGCGCATAACGTTCCATGAAGCGCTCGCCGCCCTTGTTGAGCAGATAACCGCCCTCCCCCCGCACGCCTTCGGTGATCAGCACCCCTGCGCCCGCGACACCCGTCGGGTGAAACTGCCAGAACTCCATGTCTTCGAGAGGGATGCCGGCGCGTGCCGCCATGCCCAGGCCGTCTCCGGTGCAGATGAACGCGTTGGTCGTGGAGGAGAAAATCCGCCCCGCCCCGCCGGTCGCG
Organism: Burkholderiales bacterium; assembly: GCA_035316965.1. Lineage (GTDB taxonomy): Bacteria > Pseudomonadota > Gammaproteobacteria > Burkholderiales > SG8-39 > VBDM01. The sequence goes on from DATHHZ010000607.1 coordinate 2,519, forward strand.
AAAAGCGTCGCGCGCGCGTGCAGGATCATCACTTCGCCGGTTTCCATCTCGAGCGCAGTCACGCCCAGCACCTGGCCGCTTGCGTCTCTAATGAGATCGAGCGCCATCCACTCGACGAAAAACTGCGTGCGGGCCCGGACGTTTCTCTGATAGAGGGTATGCAGCATCGCGTGGCCGGTGCGGTCCGCGGCGCAGCAGGAGCGCTGCACCGGCCGTTCGCCGAAGTTCTGCGAATGGCCGCCGAACGGCCGCTGGTATACCGTGCCGTTCTCGTTGCGGTCGAACGGCATGCCGAAGTGCTCGAGCTCGTACACGAGCTTGGGCGCTTCGCGCACCATGAATTCGATCGCGTCCTGGTCGCCGAGCCAGTCCGAGCCCTTCACCGTATCGTACATGTGCCACAGCCACGAGTCCTCGCCCATGTTGCCGAGCGCCGCGCCGATCCCGCCCTGCGCCGCCACCGTGTGCGAGCGCGTCGGGAATACTTTGGAAAGCACTGCGACGCTCAAGCCCGCTTCCGACAACTGCAGCGCGGCGCGCAGGCCGGCACCGCCCGCCCCCACCACGACCGCGTCGAAACTGCGCTTTGCGACGGCCACCTTAGATTCTCCAGAGAATCTGCATCGCCCATACCGTGTAGTAGGCGAGCGCCAGAAGGATCAGAACTTCGAGCGTGAGCCGGATTCCGGTCGGTTTGACGTAGTCCATCAGAATGTCGCGTACGCCCACCCAGGCGTGCAGCATTACGCTCAGCGAAAACAGGCTGAGCGACAGCCACATCCACCATTCCGCGAAAAGACTTTTCCAGATCGCATAAGTCAGGGGCGGCGCACTCCAAATGCCGCACACTATGACGAGCGTGGCGAGCGCCATCACTGCCGCCGTGATGCGT
>DATHHZ010000608.1:0-2987 GCA_035316965.1 Burkholderiales bacterium
AGCCGCTCGGGCGAAAGGCCCACCGCCTCCGGCTGCGCGCGCGGCAGCGGATCGGCGGCGGACGCGGCGAGCGACGACAGGCAAAGGACGAGCGAAACCAGCAAGGAATGGCGTTTCATCGTGTTCTCCCGATTGGGGCAATCGCGCGGAAAGCTTACTCCAAAAGGAACGGCGACCGGCGAGCGGTGGCGCCCGCTTGACGCGCCCCGGGAATCCTGCCTAGCATCCTGATCGGAACAGCGCTCGCATTCCACCCGGGAGGGCCTCAAATGAAGAAGACAATCGGCGAGACAGGCCGACGCGGCTTTCTGAAGCAGGGCGCCGCGCTGGTCACGGGCGCCGCGTCCGCCGGACTCGCGCAGGGCGCGAGCGCGCAAGGCCTGGCGGGCCAGCCCTGGGAGCGCGTGTACGGCGCGGGTTTCACCGGCTATGGCCAGCCCTCGCGCTTCGAGCAGCCCGTCATGCGCTACCTCGGCAAGCCCTACGGCGATCTCGCGCCCGGCTCCGGCTCGGCGCTCGCGCCGATCGAATCGCTGGAAGGCATCATCACCCCGAGTGGGCTGCACAACAACCGCAGCCACAGCGGCACCCCCGACATCGATCCCAAGCAGCACCAGTTGCTGCTGCACGGGCTGGTGGCGCGGCCGCTCGTATTCTCCATGGAAGCGCTGTGGCGCTACCCGATGAGCACGCGCACCCATTTCGTCGAGTGCTCGGGCAACAGCAACCGCGCCCTCGCGCCGCAGCCCGCGCAGGTGCCCGCGGGCGCGATGCACGGCAACATCGCGTGCAGCGAGTGGACGGGCGTGCCTTTGCGCATGCTGCTCGAGGAGGCCGGGCCGCTGCCGCAGGCGAAGTGGCTGCTCGCCGAAGGCGCCGATTCGGCGCACATGAGCCGCAGCATCCCCATCGAGAAGGCGCTCGACGACGCACTCGTCGCGCTCTACCAGAACGGCGAGCGCCTGCGGCCCGAGCAGGGCTACCCGGTGCGCCTGCTGCTCCCCGGGTGGGAAGGCAACATGAGCGTGAAGTGGCTGCGGCGCCTGAAGGCGGCCGAGGCACCCACGCACACCAAGGACGAGACGTCGAAGTACACCGATCTGCTGCCCGACGGCCGGGCGCTGCAGTTCACCTTCGAGATGGGCGTGAAGTCGGTGATCACCAAGCCTTCTTCGACAATGACGCTGCCGCGCACGGGCTTCTACGAGATCTCGGGCATCGCCTGGAGCGGCGCCGGACGCATCCGCCGCGTCGAAGTCTCCGCCGACGGCGGAGCGACCTGGGCGGAGGCGGCGCTCACCGGAGAGGAACGCCCGAAGAGCCTGGTGCGCTTCCGGCTGCCCTGGGAATGGACGGGCAAGGAAGCGGTGCTGCAGAGCCGCGCCACCGACGAGAAGGGGCGCGTGCAGCCGGCGCGCAAGGCGTGGCTGGGGCAATACTCGGTCAATCCCTATCACAACAATTCCATCGTCAGCTGGGCGGTGGGCGCAGACGGGAGCGTGAAAAATGTTTACGTCTGAGCGCACCGTCGTCATCGCGATCTGCGCTGCAGCGCTCGCGGCCTGCGCGAGCCTGCAACCCGCGCCGGGCAAGCCGCCCGCGTTCGGCGCCGCGGTGAGCGCGGAAGAGATCGCGCGCTGGGACATCAGCATTCCGCCGAGCGGCGCCGGTCTCCCCGCGGGCGGCGGCAGCGCGCGCCAGGGGCTCAAGGTCTACGAGGAGAAGTGCCAGTCCTGCCACGGCGCGAAAGGCGCCGGCAAGCCGGCCGATCCGCTCGCCGGCGGAATCGGTTCGCTCACGGGCAAGACGCCGCTGCGCACCGTCGGAAGCTACTGGCCGTATGCGACCACGCTGTTCGACTACGTGCGGCGGGCGATGCCGATCACCAATCCGCTTTCGCTCACCGACGACGAGGTCTACGCGGTGAGCGCCTATGTGCTCTTCGTGAACGGCATCGTCGGCGAGGACTCGGTCATGAACGCGCAGACGCTGCCGCAGGTGAAGATGCCCAACCGCGACGGCTTCGTGAGCGACTGGCCGCCGCGAGCGCGGGACTGAGAAAATCCTCGGCCGCGCGTTCAATCAAGGAGGACGTATGGGAAAACTCTTGGCAGGAATGGTCTTGTTTGCCGCATTCGTCGCGCTCGCCCATGCGCAAACGGAGCAGGAGCTGCTGCGCGACGGCAACGGAGGCAGCACCGACAACGTGCTGACGTACGGCATGGGCTATCACCAGCAGCGCTACAGCCCGCTCAGGCAAATCAACAAGAACACCGTCAAGCGCCTCGTCCCGGTCTGGAGCCTCTCGCTCGCGAACGAGTTCGGCGAGCAGGGGCAGCCGCTCGTCTACAACGGCGTGATATACGTATCGAATGTCAAACAGACGGTGGCAATCGACATCGCCACCGGTCGGCAGATCTGGGCAACGCCCATCGAGTGGGACCCGGCGGCTGCGCGCGTGGTGTGCTGCGGGCTCTCCAACAGAGGGGTCGCGCTCTACTACGGCAAGGTATTCGTCGCCTCGATCGACGCGCACTTGAAGGCGCTCGATGCGAAAACCGGTAAGGAAATCTGGAAGACCAAGGTCGCCGAATGGAAGGAAGGCTATTCGATCACCTCGGCGCCCACGGTGGTGAATGGCGTGCTGATGACGGGCATGACCGGGGGCGAATACGGCGTTCGGGGTTTCGTGGCGGGATATCATCCCGAGACGGGCAGCCTGCTGTGGCGCCGACACACGACCGCAGGTCCAGGTGAAAAAGGTCACGAGACCTGGCCCGCCGGCAATGCCTACCTGCGCGGAGGCGGCTCCACCTGGATAACGGGTTCGTACGATCCCGACCTCGACCTCACTTACTGGGGCACGAGCAACGGCGGGCCGTGGGATGCCAACTGGCGGCCGGGCGACAATCTGTGGGTGGCCTCGGTGCTCGCGTTGAGGCCCAAGACCGGCGATATCGTCTGGCATTATCAGTGGACGCCCGCCG
>DATHHZ010000609.1:0-2277 GCA_035316965.1 Burkholderiales bacterium
CCGCACCATGTCCGTCTCGACGTAGCCGGGCGACACCGTGTTCACGGTGACACCTTTTTTCACGACCTCTTGCGCGAGCGCCTTGGAGAATCCGTGCATACCTGCCTTCGCGGCCGAATAGTTGGTCTGGCCGAATTGGCCCTTGAGCGCGTTCACCGATGAAATGTTGACGATGCGACCCCAGCCGCGTTCCATCATGCCCTCGATCACCTGACGCGTGACGTTGAAGACGCTGTTGAGATTGGTATTGATCACCGCGTACCAGTCGGCGGGCGACATACGCTTGAAAACGCCGTCGCGCGTGATGCCGGCATTGTTGACGAGGATGTCCACCGGGCCGATGACCGAGCCGATCTGGTAGAACATGTCGGCGCAGGATTCGTAGTCGTCGACGTCGCCTTCGGCGGCGTAGACCTGCAGGCCCTCGCTGCGCATCTTCGCGAGCCACTCGTCCTTCTTTTCATAGCTGGGCAGACAACCCGCCACGACTCTCGCGCCGCTTCGCGCCAGGCGCCGGCACACCGCGGAGCCGATCCCGCCCATGCCGCCGCTCACGAACGCGATGCGCTGCTTGAGGGGAAGCACGGCTTCCCGCACCGGCTCCGTGCCGGTGTTCGTGACTGCGCGTTTCTCTGCTGCCGCCGTCGTCATGGTTCGATCTCTCCCTGAAAAATCGTGTCCTTTCGCGCTGCTCATACGATCCGGTGCTTGACATAGCGCCCGGGCGCGGGCTCTATGGGTTTGAACTTCGTATTGCCCACCCACGTGCGTGCTGTGACTCGCTCACCGCCGTAACCATCGATCCAAGTGCTCCAGTCGGTCCACCAGCTTCCCGGCTTTTCCGTTCCTCCGGCGAGCCACTCCTCGGGGTCCGCAGCCAGCTTTGCGCCTAACCAGTGGCTGCGCTTGTTTTTTGAGGCGGGATTGATGATCCCGGCGACGTGCCCGCTCGCTCCGAGCACAAAGCGCATCTCGCCGCCAAGCAGCTGGGTCGTGCGAAAGGCTGTGCGCCAAGGCACAATGTGGTCCTCGCGCGTGGCGAGCACATAGGCGGGAACGGTGACCTTCCCGAGATCCACCGGCACTCCCAGAACCACCGTCTTTCCTGGCTCGCGCAGGCGGTTCTCGAGATAGGTGTTGCGGATGTACCAGCAGTACATCGGCCCGGGAAGGTTGGTCGAATCCGCGTTCCAGTAGAGCAGGTCGAAAGCTTCGGGCGATTTGCCCTTCAGATAGTTGTTGATCACGTATGACCAAACGAGGTCGTTCGCGCGAAGCGCCGAGAACACGAGCGCGAGATCGCGGCCGGGCATGATGCCGCCCTTGCCGATCGCCGCCTCGCGCACGGCCACGCTCGACTCGTCGATGAAAAGCCCGATGTCGCCCGTGTCGGCGAAATCGAGCATCGAGGCGAGGAAAGTCGCGCTCTCTACGCGATTGTCGCCCCTCGCGGCCATGACCGCGAGCCCGGCGCCGAGCATCGTGCCACCGACGCAAAAGCCGAGCGCGTTGACCTTTTCAGCGGCGCAGATCACGCGCGCCACTTCGAGCGCTTTGAGCACGCCTCTTTCGATGTAATCGTCCCAGGTAAGATGGCCGAGTTCCTCGGTGATGTTGCGCCAGGACACCATGAACACGGGATGGCCCTGCTCCACCGCATAGCGCACCAGGGAATTTTCGGGCTGAAGATCCAGGATGTAATACTTGTTGATGCAGGGCGGGAACATCACGAGCGGCCGCTTGAATACGGTCGGCGTGACCGGCTTGTACTGGATGAGTTGGATCAGCTCATTCTCGAAAACCACCGCGCCCTCGCTGACCGCGAGATTCTTGCCGACCTCGAACACGGACTCGTCCGTGGTCGAAATGCGCCCCTTGTGCAGGTCCTCGATGAGCTGGCGAATTCCCTGGGTGAGGCTCTCGCCCTTGGTCTCGAGCGCGAGCTTGAGCGCCTCCGGATTGGTCGCGGCGAAATTTGCCGGGCTCATTGCGTCCGAAAACTGGCGCGCGATAAAGCGCAGGCGCTCTTTTGCGCGCGGATCGGCTTCGAGCGCTTCGATCCAATCCGATAGAAAGCGCGAATTGATGAGGTAGCTCTGGCGCAGGTAATCGAACCAGGGAATCCGCTGCCATTCCGCCGAGGAAAAGCGGCGGTCGCCACGATCGGGCGGTGCGATGGGCGGAGCGTCGTGTCCGGTATCGCGGGTAAGTGCCGACTGCCACAGCGCCGCGTGCAGCTGGAAGTAGCGCGCTCGAAGTGCCGCGAACTTGGCGGAG
>DATHHZ010000610.1:0-3330 GCA_035316965.1 Burkholderiales bacterium
CCGAGTTGAACGGCTACGACACCGAGATGAACGAGCCCCGTTGCGCGGCCCTCGTCAAGCGCTGCTTCGAGTGGTTTCCGAAGGCGGGGCGTCCGGAGCGCGCACAGTTCTGGACGGGATTGCGACCGGCTACGCCCAGCAATCTGCCCCTCATTGGGCGTTCGAAGTACTCCAACCTTTTTCTCAACACGGGGCACGGCACGCTCGGGTGGACGCTTGCATGCGGCTCGGGTCGGGCCATTGCCGATATAGTGAGCGGCCGAAAACCGGAGCCCGAGTTCGGTTTCCTCGGGTTCGGGGCCAAAACGAAAAGGGCAACCCTCTCGGTCACCCCGCGCCCAACCGGCTGACCCTCCGCGTCTACTTCACGCCACCCGCGGCGCGCTTTTTCGTTGCTACGAGCCTGGGCTTGGGTACGGCGTCCACGGTGAGTTCGCGCACGAAATTCGGCAACGCGAACAGCGCCTGATGGGCGGCGCCGTTGTAGTACTGCAGATGGCTGAGACCGCGGTTGCCGATTCGAATATCGATCTCCCCGGTATTGACGGCCGCGACGTCGGTCGAGTCCGAGCAGGCGCACATTGACCACAGGCAGCCGTACAAGGGGATGAACATCGTGTAGGGCCGGGCGATCTTGAACATCTTCGCCAGCCGCCCATAGAGCATCTTGACACGGTCGGGGCGCGACCAGGGCGAGCCCATGTGCAGGGTGAGCACGCCGCCTGCAGCGAGCGCGCGCTTGCAATCCCGGAAAAATGTCTCCTCGTAGAGCGCGGTTGCAGGGCCGATGGGGTCAGGCAAATCCAGCGCGATGTAATCGAACTTTTCCTTGGTCTCCGCGAGGTATTTCAGCCCGTCCTCGATCAACAGCTTCAGTTTCGGATTGTCGAATACGCCGTGGTGAATCGTGCCGAAGTGCTCCTTGGCGATCTCGACCACCTTCCCGTCCAGCTCGACCATGACGAGCTGCTCGATCGACGGGTGCTTGAGGGCTTCTTCCGCCGCTCCGCCGTCGCCGCCTCCGATCACAAGGACCCGCTTGGGCGAAGGATGGGCGGTGAGTGCAGGGTGGATCAGGGTCTCGTGGTAGACGAATTCCTCACGCTCGGAAGTCATGAAGCAGCCGTCCAAGCGAAAGAGCTTTCCGAACTGGGGCGTCTCGTGGATTTCGAGGTCCTGGAAGCGCGTCTTCGAGGATTCGATCAGCTTGGAGGAGCGCAGGAAGAACCCGTAGTCCCCGTTCAGCGCCTCGTACATGAAGCGCTTGTCGCGCGGCACGTCGTGCTGCACGTGTTCCTCAGGGCGATAGAGCTCCATCAGGTCGGCGACGACCTGGCGCGCCTTGGCGCTGTTGTCCTGGGTGTAATTGCAGACGTAGACGTCGAGGGTGACGCTCTGGAGCTCAGGCCACGTGTGGACGGCGAGATGCGACTCCGCCAATACCACCGTGCCCGTGACTCCGCCACCGTCGAACTCGTGGAACAGGTCGCCGAGTATCGTGAGACCGGACCTGTTGATGGAGTCGTGACAAAAACGACGCAGCTCGGCTGCGTCAGTCAAATACCGTGCATCCCCCCCGCAACGGTACAGATTCGCAACAATGTGCAGTCCGTCCAATTTGCATAAATCCCCACGCCCGTTGATAACCGAGATGCCGAACTATGATGCGAGCATCTCCCCTTTTGCCGCATCGATCAGCCTGCGAGCGATGCTGATTCTAGCAGGCAATCGCGGCAAATTTTCAAGATTTCTCACGTCGAACCACTGCGCATCCTCGATTTCCGTTCCATCGACGCGGATCTCACCGCTGTAATAATCGGCGAAGAACGCGATCATGAGCGAATGCGGGAACGGCCAAGGCTGGCTGGCGAAATAACGCACTCTGCGCACCCTGATCCCGACTTCCTCATAAACTTCGCGCTCCAAGCACTGCTCCAGTGTTTCGCCCGGCTCGACAAAACCGGCCAAGGCGCTGTACATATCCTTGGGGAACCGCGGTGCGCGTGCCAAGAGAATTTCCTTTTCACGCCGCACTAACCCCATCACCGCCGGCGCGAGCCTGGGATACACCACCAGCCCGCAACCCGGGCATTCTCGGCTGCGCTCGCTTGTCCGCGCTGCCGTTGCCCTCCCGCATGAACCGCAGTACTGGTGCGTGCGGTCCCAATCGACGATCTGCAACGCCCGCCCGGCGAGGGCAAACCGCGCCTCATCAAGCGCACCGAACAGCGCCCGCAGCCCTTGCCAAGTCCATCCTTGGGGCGCTACCGCGTCGACCGCAAGCTCCGCCGAGAAACAATGCTGCCCGCCGAGAACCCCAAGATATTGTATTCGTTGGGGCATCATACCCAAAGTATTGGGGTGATTGCAATGGGGAAGGGTGGTCGCGCCAGGCGCAGCGGCGACCAGAAGCTCAGCGCCGCGGAAAACGAACCAGAGCGAGCGTACCGGCGGGTTCACCGGAGGCTGGATGGCCGGCGCGTAGTCTGCCGGCCATTGGAAAGGCATGCTCATGGAGGGGCTCGCGCGAAAAGAGCCCCCGGCGCGGGTCAGGCTCGGCGCAGCCGCCGGATCAGACTGGAGGTATCCCAGCGGCCGCCGCCCATCTTCGATACCTCGTCGTAGTAGCCGGCGACCATCTGGGTCACGGGGAGCTGAGCGCCGATCTCCCGTGCCGTCTCGGAGCAGATGCGCAAATCCTTTCTCATCCAGTCCACTGCGAAGCCAAAGTCGAACTTGTCCTCGACCATGGTCTTGCCGCGGTTCTCCATTTGCCAGGACTGCGCAGCACCCTTAGAGATAACGTCTAGAACGAGCTTGGCGTCAAGTCCGGCTTTGATGGCGAAATTGAGACCTTCCGCTAGGCCCTCGACAAGGCCCGCTATGCAGATCTGGTTGACCATCTTGGTGAGTTGGCCGGCGCCCGAGCCCCCCATCAGCGTCACCGCCTTGGCGAAATGTGCGATGACTGGTTTTGCCCGCTCGAAAGCAGCGGCGTCGCCTCCCACCATGACGGTGAGCTGTCCGTTTTCGGCGCCCGCCTGACCTCCCGATACCGGCGCATCGAGGAAATCGAAACCGCGCTTTTTTGCCTCGGAAGAGAGCTCCCGCGCCACTTTCGCCGAGGCTGTCGTATGGTCGACGAAGATCGCGCCCTTGGCCATCTTCTGAAAGGCGCCGTTCGGCCCCAGCGTGATTTCGCGCAAGTCCGGATCGTCGCCGACGCAGGAGAACACGATGTCTGACCCTTCCGCCGCCTTCGCCGGGGTGTCCGCGAAGCGCCCCTTGTACCTGCCTACCCAAGCCTCGGCCTTGGCGCGGCTACGGTTG
>DATHHZ010000611.1:0-3084 GCA_035316965.1 Burkholderiales bacterium
CTGAGAGCGAACCGCTCGGATGTCTCGAGGCCGCCCTTGAGGCGACGATCAAGGCCGAGGCGGTCGAGGCGAAGATCCGTGCGGCTCAGAAGTCCGGGGCAATCCGCGGCAGAGGACCCGAGGAGCTCGCCGAGGCTGCGCTCGCCGCGCGCGTCATCGGCGCCGAAGAACTGGCGCTGCTCAAGCGCGCAGCGCAGCTGCGCGACGAGGTGATCCGCGTGGACGATTTCCCGCAGGATCTCGGACTGTCAGAGGCGATCCGGCCCGCGCAGCCGCAACGCGCCGCGGCGTAGTGGCCAAAGACATCTTCATCATCGACGGCGCGCGCTCGCCGTTCCTGAAATCGCGCAACCGGCCGGGCCCGTTCTCGGCGAGCGATCTCGCGACTGCCGTGGGCAAGACGTTGCTCGTGCGACAGCGCTTCGCGCCGACCGAACTCGACGAGGTGATCCTGGGCTGCGCCGCGCCTTCCGTCGACGAGGTGAACATCGGGCGCGTCGCGGCGTTGCGCATGGGCTGCGGACAGAAGGTGCCGGGATGGACCGTGATGCGCAACTGCGCCTCGGGCATGCAGGCGCTCGACTCGGCGATCGCGAACATGCTCTCGGGGCGTTCGAACCTCGTGCTCGCGGGCGGCGTGGACGCGCTCTCACGCGTGCCCCTTCTCTATTCGGACGTCATGGTCATGTGGTTTTCGAACTTCATGGCCGCGAAGACTCCTCTCCAGAAGGTCGGCATGTTCCTGAAGCTGAAACCGACCCAGCTGCTCACCCCCATCATCGGCATCATGAAAGGCCTGACCGACCCCTACGTGGGGCTTCTCATGGGTCAGACGGCCGAGAATATCGCGTACCGCTTCGGGATCAGTCGCCGGGAAATGGACGAATTCGCCGCGGAGAGCCATGCCCGCGTCCTCCGCGCGCAGGAGAACGGCGTATTCAGCGAGCCGCATGACGGTCTGGCAGCGGAAATCGTTCCGGTCTTCGACGACAAAGGCAATCTCTACAAGGACGACGACGGTGTGCGCAAAGACTCCACGGCGGAAAACCTCGCGAAGCTGAAACCCTTTTTCGACCGGAAATACGGCAACGTCACGGCGGGAAACTCCTCGCAGATCACAGACGGTGCGGCGTGGCTCGTGCTCGCGACCGAGGAGGCCGTGAAGCGCCACGATCTGAAACCGTTCGGCCGCATCGTCGACTCGCAGTGGGCGGGTTTGGACCCGGCGCAGATGGGCCTCGGGCCCGTGCACGCCTCGACACCGATACTCAAGCGTCACGGCCTTGAGCTCAACGACCTCGCTGCCTGGGAAATCAACGAAGCGTTCGCGGCCCAGGTGCTCGCCTGCCTCGCGGCGTGGGAGGAAGACAAATACTGCCGCGACGAACTGGGCCTCGACGGTGCGATGGGCGAGCTTGCCGCGGAAAAGCTCAACGTGGACGGCGGCGCCATCGCGCTCGGCCACCCGGTGGGTGCCTCGGGCGCCCGCATCCTGCTGCACCTGCTGCACGCGCTCAAACGCAGGAAGGGTAAGCGCGGCATGGCCTCGATCTGCATCGGCGGAGGCCTCGGCGGGGCGATGCTGGTCGAGGCGCTCTAGTTGTCGTCCCCGCGAAAGCGGGGACCCAGCAGCGTGGAAAAGTCGCCGTGTGTATACATTTTGGCGACCAAGCGTAACGGCACCCTCTACACCGGTGTAACCAGTGATCTCGTCAAGCGCGTCTACGACCACAAGAACGGTTTGGCTGACGGGTTCACGAAAAAGTACAGAGTTCACGATCTTGTTTATTTCGAGCTGCATGAGGATATGCTTACTGCAATCTCTCGCGAGAAGCAGATCAAGAAGTGGAACCGAGCGTGGAAAGTTGAGCTGATCGAAAAGAACAATCCTGCGTGGAGAGATCTGTACGAGAGTATCGTTTGATTCCGAACTTGCGAGCTGGATTCCCGCTTTCGCGGGAATGACAGGTCGAGACCAACATGGCTGAGAATTACCAACACTGGAAGCTCGAGACCGACCAGGACAACATCGTCTGGCTGTCGTTCGACAAGAAGGGCGCCTCCGCGAACGTCCTGTCCGCCGACGTGATGGCGGAGCTCGACCGGATTCTCGACGAGCTGCGCGCGAAGAATCCGCGGGGGCTCATCATCCGCTCCGGCAAGGACTCCGGATTCATCGCGGGCGCCGACGTCGAGGAGTTCACCAAGATCAAGGACGCGGACGAAGCGATGCGCCTGGTCAAGCGCGGCTGGGATCTCTATAACAAACTCGAGGCCCTGCCCTTCCCGACACTCGCGCTCGTAAACGGCTTCTGCATGGGCGGGGGAGTCGAGCTCGCGCTCGCCTGCCGCTATCGCGTCGCGGTGGATCAGCCGGGAACACGCTTCGCGCTTCCCGAAGTGATGCTCGGCATCCTTCCGGGCTGGGGCGGCGTCAAGCGCCTGCCGCGCCTCGTCGGCCCGACTGCCGCGCTCGACATGCTGCTCACGGGCCGGGCCGTGGATGCGCGCCGCGCGAAGCGTTTGGGTCTCGTGGACGAGGCGGTGCCGCCGCGCATCCAGGAGAACGCCGCGCGCATGATGGTGCTCGAGGCGCCCCGCCCGAGAACGCTGCCCCTCTTCCAGCGGCTGATGAATTCCGGCCTGATGCGCCCGCTCGTCGTTCATTTGGCGAGAAGGCAGCTTGCCTCCAGGGCCTCGCCGGATCACTACCCCGCGCCTTACGCGATCCTCGAGCTGTGGCGGAAATACGACGGCGATCCGTTCGCACCGCGACCCGAGGATCCGGCCTCCGTCATCGGGCTTCTGGAGGGCGACACGGCGCGCAATCTCATCCGCATCTTCTTCCTCCAGGAGCGCTTGAAATCGCTCGGGAAGGACAGCGACTTCAAGGCGAAACACGTTCACGTGGTCGGCGCGGGCGTCATGGGCGGAGACATCGCCGCCTGGTGCGCCATGCGCGGCCTGGCGGTGACGCTACAGGACCAGTCGCCCGAGCGCCTCGCGCCGGCGATGAAGCGCGCGGCCGAGCTTTTCAAACGCCGGCTGCGCGACAAATCCCGGATTCGGGACGCGCTCGACCGG
>DATHHZ010000612.1:0-14291 GCA_035316965.1 Burkholderiales bacterium
AGCCGCACCAGCGCGCCCCAAGGCACGAGCGGCCCGACGTCGTTCAGCACCAGGCGGCGGATCGGAGAATCGGACTTTGCCGCGAGCATCATGCCGATCAGTCCGCCCATCGAGGTGCCGATCCAGTCGATTCGCTGACCCTGGCTCGCTCCCTGCAGTCTTCGCAGCAAGGAAATCCTGTGGGGTGGCGCGGTCACCCGGGCGAGCAGGGCGGCGGCATCGGAAAGATACTGCGCGAATCCGTAGTCTTCCTTGTGCTCGAGCCAGTCGCTGTCGCCGCGGCCGACGACGTCCATGCACACCACGCGGCAGCCTCGCGCGGCGAGGTGCTCGGCGAGCTCGTCGAAATCGCGGCTGTTGCGCGTGAGGCCATGCACGCACACCACGATGTGCTGTCCCCCGGGATCTCCCCACTCGGTGTAGGCGAGGCGGTGGAAGCCGTGGGGTCCCAGCGCGAGGAAGTGGTTGAGGCGCGGTTCTGTGGACATGGGCTGATGCGCCCTAAAGTTTATGGGGTGCCGGGAAGTTTGTCTGGTGCCGGGAGAGAGAATCGAACTCTCATGGCCTCGCGGCCGCGGGATTTTGAGTCCCGTGCGTCTACCAATTCCGCCATCCCGGCTGGTTGCCGCGTGAAAGCGCGTGCATTATAACGCCCGCGGCCATGATTCATTCCATCGACGAGTTCGACTACGAGCTGCCTTCGGAGCTGATCGCGCAGCGTCCGAGCGAAACGCGCTCGGGTAGCCGCCTGCTGTGCGTCGGCGCCGGCTCGCTCGCCGACCGTCGCTTCTCCGAATTGCCGCAGCTGCTCGACTCCGGAGATCTCCTGGTTTTCAACGACACCCGGGTGATCAAGGCGCGGTTCGCCGGCGAAAAGGCGAGCGGCGGGCGCGTGGAAGTGCTGATCGAGCGCGCGCTCTCGGAACACGAGGCGATCGCGCAAGTACGCGCGAGCAAGCCGCCGAGGGCCGGAAGCGCGATGCGGCTCGCGGACTCGATCGAGGTCCGCGTGCTGGCGCGCGAAGGGGAGTTCTATCGCCTGCGTTTCCCGGACGGCGCGACGGTCTTCGAGCTGCTCGAGCGCCACGGCAGCGTGCCGCTTCCGCCTTACATCAGGCACGCCCCCCGAGGCGAAGACGAGCAACGCTATCAAACCGTATACGCGCGTTCGGCCGGCGCCGTTGCGGCGCCGACCGCGGGCCTGCACTTCGACGAGGCGCTCCTGGCGTCGCTTGCGCAGCGCGGCGTAGCGTTCGCTTACGTGACGCTGCACGTAGGCGCGGGAACGTTCCAGCCGGTCCGCGCGAAGAATCTCGCGAAGCATCGCATGCACGGCGAGCGCTACGCGATTCCGCCCGAGACTGTCGCGGCGATCGACGAGGCGAAGAAGCGCGGCGGCAAGGTCATCGCCGTCGGAACGACTACGCTGCGCTGCCTGGAAGCCTCCGCTGCAATACGCGGCGTGCCGACCACGGGGGAGGCTGAGACCGATCTGTTCATCACGCCGGGGTTCGACTTCCGCATCGTCGACCGCCTCATCACCAATTTCCATCTGCCAAAATCGACCCTGCTCGTGCTCGTCTCGGCCCTTGCCGGAATCGAGCCGGTGCGGCGCGCCTACACCCACGCGATCGAGGAGCGCTACCGCTTCTATTCCTACGGCGACGCGATGCTTCTCGACAAGCTCTACTAAGCATACGTACGTATTCGTTCCCTCTTGCGTACGCTATTGGGTCGGGCTAGAATACCGGCCGAGGATTTCCAAATGGCCATCACCGCAACCAAGCTCAGGGCGGAGCTTTATCGCGTAATCGACAATGTGATCAAGAACGGTGTATCCATCGAGGTCGAGCTGCGCGGCAAGAAAGTACGTATCGTGCCTGCCGAGCCGCGCGACAAGCTGGCTGCTCTCGTAAAACGGCCCGGCGTCATCATCGGCGATTCAGGCCGGCTACCAAAGGTCAAGACCTTCGACGAAAAGAAGTGGCGAAAGAAGTGGGATAAGCGCCTGAAATGAGCGCCTATCTCGACACCCACGTAGCGCTCTGGCTCTACGCCGGCGAGACCGGGCGCATCAGCAAGCGCGCGGCAACCCTCATCAACAGCGAGTCGATGCTTGCGAGTCCGATTGTCCTGCTCGAACTGGAGTATCTGCGCGAGGTCGGCCGTGTTGCTGCGACCCCGCAGACTGTTATCGCAGAACTGAAGCGGCGCGTAGGGCTCGCGATCCAGAACAGATCCCTAGAAGCAGTAGCCGAACAGGCGTTGGACTTGGATTGGACGCGCGACGTCTTCGATCGCCTGATCGTCGCGCAAGCCGCCCTTGATGGAGCGGCCCTTGTAACGACCGATCGAATCATCCGGAAGCACTATCCGAAGGCAGTGTGGTAAGGCTCGGGTAACGCGCTATTGTTCTGATCGCTCCTCACCCTGCTCTCTCCCAAAGGAAGAGGGAGACGCGACTGCGACGCGACCTCGATGAAATTCTCTGTTAGCGCGACCGACGGCGCCGCGCGCGCCGGGACTCTGGAGCTGGCGCACGGCAACGTCGAGACGCCGGTCTTCATGCCGGTCGGCACCTACGGCGCGGTGAAGGCGGTGAGCCCCGCGGAGCTCGTCGAGAACGGCACCCGCATCGTCCTCGGCAACACCTTTCACCTGTGGCTACGCCCCGGGCTCGACGCCATCGCGGCGCACGGCGGGCTGCACCGCTTCATCGGCTGGACCGGGCCCCTCCTGACCGACTCGGGCGGCTATCAGGTATTCAGCCTCGGCGAGCTTCGCAAGATCACCGAAGAAGGCGTGCGCTTTGCCTCGCCGATAAATGGGGACCGGCTGCTGCTCACCCCCGAGGAGTCGATGCGCATCCAGAGGGTGCTGGATGCGGACATCGCCATGGTGTTCGACGAATGCACGCCTTATCCCGCGAGCGAGCGCGACACCGAGGAGTCGATGCGCCTCTCGCTGCGCTGGGCCGAGCGCTCCAAGCGCGCGCACGAAGGCAATCCGAACGCCCTGTTCGGCATCGTCCAGGGCGGGATGGTCGAAAACCTGCGCGACGAATCCCTCGCGGGGCTCGCGAGCATCGGATTCGACGGCTATGCGATCGGCGGGCTTTCGGTAGGCGAGTCCAAGCGAGAAATGCTCAGGGTCATGGTCCACACCGCGCCGCGGCTCCCCGCGGACAAGCCGCGCTATCTCATGGGCGTGGGCACGCCCGAGGACATCGTCGAGTCGGTCGCGGCCGGAATCGACATGTTCGACTGCGTCCTTCCGACGCGAAACGCCCGCAACGGCTGGCTCTTCACCCGCCACGGCGACGTCAAGATCCGCAACGCCCGCCACCGCGACGACACGCGGGCGCTGGACGGCACCTGCCCCTGCTACACCTGCGCCCATTTCTCGCGCAGCTACCTGCATCACCTGCAGAAGGTGAACGAGATCCTCGGCGCGCGGCTCAATACCCTGCACAACCTGCACTACTACCAGACGCTCATGCGCGAGCTGCGCGGCGCGATCGCAGAACGAAAGCTTGCCGACACCATAGCCGCGTTTCGCGAGGCACGCCGAAAATCCGGGAAAATCGGATGAACGGCGAGTTCCCGATGATATACTTCACCGCTTTGCCGGAACCGCATTGGAGACGATCGTGTTGATTTCCCCCGCATGGGCACAGGGCGCCCCGGCCGGCGCGTCCGGCCCCGGCTACGAGCAGTTCTTCATCATCATCGGCATGTTCGCCCTGCTCTATTTCCTGATGATCCGCCCGCAGATGAAGCGCTCCAAGGAGCACAAGCAGATGACCGAGGCGCTGCAGAAAGGCGACGAGGTCGTCACGTCGGGCGGAGTGCTGGGGAAGATCACCAAGATCGGCGATACCTACGTGACGATCGAGATCGCGCCCAACACCGAGGTGCAGATGCAAAGGACCGCGATCCAGACGCTTCTGCCCAAGGGCACGATCAAGTCGATCTAGATGAACCGTTATCCCCTCTGGGTCTACGTCACCATCGGGGTGGCGCTCGTACTCGGGGCTCTGTACACGCTGCCGAACTTCTTCGGCGAGGCGCCGGCGGTACAGGTGTCCCCCGCCCGCGCGACGCTGAAGGTGGACCAAGCCGTCCTCGGACGCGTCGAAGAGGCGCTCAGGAAGGCCGGGATCCAGCCCACGGGGGTCTTCCTCGATCTTGCGGGCGTGAAGGTGCGGCTCGCCGACACGGACATCCAGCTCAAGGCGAAAGACATCATCGACCAGGCGCTCAATCCCGACCCGGCGAATCCCTCCTATACCGTCGCGCTCAATCTCCTGCCGAATTCTCCCCGTTGGCTCGCCGCCATCAACGCGCAGCCGATGTACCTCGGCCTGGATCTGCGGGGGGGCGTGCATTTCCTGTTGCAGGTGGACATGCGCGCGGCGATCGCCAAGCGGGCCGAAGGTCTCGCCGGCGACATTCGCTCGCAGCTGCGCGACAAGAGCGTGCGTCACGCCGGAATCTCGCGCGAAGGCGACACCGTCGTGATCCGCTTCCGCGACGCCGAGACCCGCGACAAGGCGCGCGCGATCATAGCCGAGCAGATTCCGGACCTGAAGCTCGACGACGCCAGCGCGGGCAGCGAGCTGCGCCTCGTCGCCACGATCCGGCCCGAGGCGCAGAAACGCACGCAGGAGCTCGCGCTCAAGCAGAACATCCAGACGCTGCACAACCGCATCAACGAACTGGGCGTCGCCGAGCCCGTGATCCAGCAACAAGGCTCGGACCGCGTCGTGGTCCAGCTCCCCGGTGTGCAGGACACGGCCAAGGCCAAGGAAATTCTCGGGCGCACCGCGACCCTCGAAGTGCGGATGGTCGACGAGGACAACATGAATCCCGGGACGCTCGCGGCGGCGCAGGCCGGGCAAGTCCCTTTCGGCGACGAGTTCTACATCGAGCGCAACGGCCAGCCGCTTCTCGTGAAAAAGCAGGTCGTGCTGACCGGCGACCGGCTCACCGACGCGCAACCGGGCTTCGACAACCAAACCCAGGAACCGGCCGTCCACCTGACCCTCGACGCCACCGGCGCGCGAATCTTCAAGGAATACACACGCGAAAACGTCGGCAAGAGGATGGCGATCCTGCTCATCGAAAAGGGCAAAGGCGAGGTCGTCACCGCGCCCGTGATCCGCAGCGAGATCGGCGGCGGGCGCGTCCAGATCAGCGGCAGGATGACGACCGTCGAGGCGAACGACATCGCCCTGCTCCTGCGCGCCGGGGCGCTCGCCGCGCCCATGGAGATCATCGAGGAGCGCACCGTGGGTCCCTCCCTGGGGGCCGACAACATCAAGAAGGGCTTCGACTCGACGATCTACGGCTTCGCCGCCCTGTCGCTGTTCATCGTGGTGTATTACTCGCTATTCGGTGTTTTCTCGACGCTCGCGCTGTGCGCTAATCTGCTCTTCCTGATAGCGCTCCTGTCGATGCTGCAGGCCACGCTCACCCTGCCGGGCATCGCCGCGATCGCGCTCACGCTCGGCATGGCGATCGACGCGAACGTCCTCATCAACGAGCGCGTGCGCGAGGAGCTGCGCGGCGGCGCCACGCCGCAGGCGGCGATCCACGCGGGCTACGAGCGCGCCTTCGGCACCATCCTCGACTCCAACGTCACCACGCTGATCGCGGGCCTCGCGCTGCTCATCTTCGGCTCGGGGCCGGTGCGCGGCTTCGCGGTAGTGCACTGCCTGGGCATCCTCACCTCGATTTTCTCATCGGTGGTGGTGAGCCGGAGCATGGTCAACCTCACCTACGGCACGCGCAGGAAGCTCGAGCACGTGGCGATCGGCAACACGGCTTGGAAGTAGGTAAATGGAATTCTTCAAGATCCGCAACGACATCCCGTTCATGCGCCATGCGCTGGCGTTCAACGTGGTGTCGCTCCTCACTTTCCTTCTCGCGGTGTTTTTCCTCGCCACCAAGGGCCTGAATTTCTCGATCGAGTTCACCGGCGGCACGGTAATGGAAGTGAGCTACGAGCACGCCGCGGAAGTCGAGAAGATCCGCAAGGCGCTCGACGCGCGCGGTTATCACGATTACTCGGTGCAGAACTTCGGCTCCTCGCGCGACGTGCTGATCCGCATGCCCCTCAAGCCCGGCCAGAACAGCGCCGATCTCTCCAAGGCCGTGATGGAAGGACTGACCGCGGAGGACAGGACCGCGACGCTGCGGCGGGTGGAGTTCGTCGGGCCGCAGGTTGGGCGCGAGCTCGCCGAGAACGGCGCGCTCGCCCTGCTCATCACCTCGCTCGGCATCGTCGGCTATCTCGCGATGCGTTTCGAATGGAAATTCGGGGTCGCGGCGATCATCGCCAACCTGCACGACGTGGTGATCATCCTGGGGTGTTTCGCGCTGTTCCAGTGGGAGTTCTCGCTGCCAGTGCTCGCCGCCGTTCTCGCGGTGCTCGGCTATTCGGTGAACGAGTCGGTGGTGATCGCCGACCGGATCCGGGAAAACTTCCGGAAGATGAGAAAGGCGAGCGTCACAGAGATCATCGACAACGCCATCACCCGGACCATATCGCGTACGATCATCACCCACGGCTGCACCCAGACGATGGTGACCTCGATGCTGGTGTTCGGGGGACCGGCCCTGCACTACTTCGCGCTCGCCCTCACAATCGGCATTCTCTTCGGGATCTACTCCTCGGTGCTGGTCATGGCGCCGATCGTGCGCTGGCTGGGCATCCAGCGCGAGGACCTGGTGAAGCCGCTCAAGGAGAAGAAACAGGAAGCGGTCATCTAGCGAGGGCCGATGCCCGGTCGCCGGAATAAACCGCAGCCGGAAAGTGTTATGCCATCCGTGCGGCGAACGCCGTTACAATGACTTCCGCATGTCCCTACAACTGAGGAGAAGACTAGTGAAAAAGAAGCTTATGCTGGCCGGATTCGCCCTGGCGGTCGGGGCGGGATACACGCTCCCCGCTTTCTCGCAGGTCAAGCCCGAAATACTGGTCAAACAGCGCCAGGCGGCGATGACCCTCCAGGGCAAGTATTACGGCCCGATGGCTGGAATGGCCCAAGGCAAGATCCCGTATAACGGCGATATCGTCACTCGCAACGCCGGCTACCTCGAGGTGCTGAGCAAGATGCCCTGGGACGGCTTCGTGGAAAGCACCAAGGACGTGACCGTAAAGACCGCCGCCCTGCCGGCGATCTGGAGCGAGCCGGCCAAGTTCAAGGAAGCGCAGGAAAAGTTCCAGAGCGCGGTCGGCGCACTCGTGGCCGCGACGAAAACCGGTAACGAAGCTGGCATAAAGGCGGCGATCGCCGAGGTCGGCAAAGGAGGTTGCGGGAACTGCCACCAGAATTTCCGCCAGAAGGACTAAGCGCGGATCGTCCGAAAAAGCCCCGCTCCGGCGGGGCTTTCGCTTTTTTTGGGGGAGTGCGCGATGCGTGAACTCAAGGCGCTCCGGGCTGCCGCCGCAGCGCTCACGCTGTGCGCGGTGTCGGGTAGCGCGCTGGCCCAAGGCGACGCGAAGCGGGGCGAGTATCTCGCCAAGACCGGCGGGTGCGTAGGCTGCCACACCGAAGACAAGAAGGACGCCGTACCCTTCGCTGGCGGCCGCGCGCTCAAGTCGCCCTTCGGGACGTTCTACGGCCCGAACATCACCCCGCACCCGCAGGCGGGGATCGGGAGCTGGACCGAGGCCGATTTCTTTCGCGCGATGCGCGAAGGCGACCGGCCCGACGGCAAGAACTACTTTCCCGCCTTTCCCTACCCGTCGTTCACCAAGATCGTCGACCGCGATCTGCGCGACCTGTGGGCTTTCCTGCGCACCCTGCCGCCCAGCGCCCGCGCCAGCCAGGAACACGATCTGGGATTCTTCTACCGCTGGCGCTTCCTCGTCACGTTCTGGAAGTGGTTCTTCTTCACTCCCGGCCCTTTCACGGCCCTCCCGGGGCTCTCGGACATCGCCAACCGCGGCGCTTATCTGGTGCAGGCCCTCGGCCATTGCAGCGAATGCCATACGCCGCGCAACTTCTTCGGCGGGCCGAAGAAAAGCCGCTTCCTCGCCGGGGGCAAGGGACCCGACGGCAAGGACGTCGCGAACCTCACGCCCGCGCGCCTCAAGAAGTGGAGCGACAAAGACCTGCAAGACCTTCTGACTACGGGCCTCGACCCGGAAGGCGACGTCGTCGCAGAGACGATGGGCGAAGTCATCCAGAACACCACCAGCCAGCTCGCGCCTTCGGACCTCAACGCGCTGATCGCCTACCTGCGCACGCTGCCGCCGATTCCCAGCGAGAAGAAGTAGCGTACCTACGCACCGTCTGTCCCCGGGTTTCGGCTTTCGCGCTGGACGCTGTAGTACGTTCCGGCAAAAATCATCGCTGCCCCCAGCATGATCGAGAATTCCAGCGGCTCGCTGTAGAAGAGCATCCCCACCACGGCGATCAGCGGCAGCCGTAGGAAATCGATCGGAACCACCAGAGTCGCATCGGCGATGCGCATGGCGCGCGTCAAGCAGTAGTGCGCGCTCAGCCCGGCCGCGCCGATCGCGAGGATCCACGGCAGGTCGACGAGCGCCGGCGCCACCCAGCCCGGGAGTGCGGGGACGAAGGCAAGCGGTAGCTGGACCACTGACATGTAGAACACGACCGCGAGCGCCGAATCGCTCCCCGACAAACGCTTTGTGGCGATCATGGTCGAGGCGTACGCGAACGATCCGGCGAGCATCACGAGCGCCGCGGGATGCACCACCCCGAAGCCGGGTTTCAGGATGACGAGAATGCCCGCGAGGCCGAGCACGAGCATGACGGTGCGCCCGCGGTTCAAGCGCTCGCCCAGGATCGGGATGGCGAGCAGGGCGGTCCACACAGGCATGGTGAATTCGATCGCGAACACGGTCGCGAGAGGCAGCATCGCGATCGCGTACACCCAGGCGTACTGGCCGCTGAAGTGCAGCACGTTGCGCACGAGGTGCAGGCCGAAGTGCCGCGTGCGCAGCGCGCCCAGTCCGAAGCGCGGCAGGACGGCGAGCACCAGGACGAACGAAACCAGGCTGCGAAGAAACAGGATCTCGAAACTGCCCATCGTGCGCAGCAGCTCGCGCACCGAGACAGCCATGAGCGAGAACGAGAGCAGAGCGCCGACCATCCACAGCGCGCCGCGCAGCGCAGCGGGCATGCCGGACACTCAGCCGCGCGCCGGGAAGTCGCTGCGCTCGAGCAGCCGCGAGGCGCCGTAGCCGAACACGAGCCCCCAGAACGGCGCCCCGATGCTCAAGATCGGTATATCGGCGACGGTCACGAGAAATGTCACCAGCGCGCCGAGCGCGAAGCGGTCCCTGAAGCTGACCGTGAACGCGGTCTGCAGCACGCGCAGCATGGCGAGGCCCGCGAGCGCGGCGATGAAGGCCTTGGGCGTCGCCAGCATCAGGCGGGTGAAAAAAGGCGCGAACAGGCCGAAAGCGAGCGCAAGCAGGCCGACGAAGATCCCCGCGCTATAGTGGCGGCGCCTTTCTCCGGAAGACGAGATGATCGCGTTCACCGGGCCGGTGAGGCAGGTCGAGACCGCGCCGACGAAAGCCGTGACGATCGAACCGGCGCCGCACGCGGCGGCCACCGCGTCGATGGGCGGTGAGTGACCCGCGGAGCGGAGCACCGTGATGCCCTGCCCGTTCTGCACGACGAGCACGGTGATCGCGAGCGGCACGACCAGCTCGACCATCGCGCGCCAGGAAAACGCCGGCGCGTAAAGATTCGGATGGGCCAGCGCGACCGTCTGCGGCGCGCCCGAGAATTTTCCAAGCACGACTATCATGACGAGTCCGACCGCGAGCGCGCCGATCAGCGGCGGAAAGAGGCGCGTCAGCCGCTGCGAGGCGCCGAGCGCCAGAAACGCGGCCGCCATCGGCGCAGCGATCCAGAAATCGTCGCGGATGGCGAACACGAGATCCAGGCCGAAGCGCAGGAACACGGCCGCCACCATCCCCATCACGATCGGCATCGGCACGGCTTCCATCGCGCGGCGCACCCAACCGGAGAGGCCGAGCGCGAGCATGAGGACCCCGGCCGCGATGTACGCGCCGATCACCTCCGCGTAGCTCAGGTGGCCGAGCGCGGGCCCGACCAGAACCGCGCCCGGAATGGTCCAGAAAAATACGAGCGGCTGGCGGTAGAACCAGCAGAAAGCGATGCTGATCACGCCGTTCACGAAAAACGCGCCGAAGATCCACGAAGACAGGTCCGAGGGGGTGAGCCCTCCGCGCGTGCCCACCGCGAGGATGATCGCCACCGGGCCCGAGGCCGCGAAGATGAACGCGACCAGACCGTTCACGAAGTACACGCCGCCGAAGTCGGCAAGAACCCGGCGCAAGGCTGGAGGAGTCAAGATCGGTCTTCTAGATCTTGCGGGCGAGCTCGGCGGCCTTGCCGACGTAGCCGGCGGGCGTGAGTTTGAGAAGCCGCGCCTTCTCGGCCTCGGGCAGCGCGAGGCCGCGGATGAAAGCGCGCATCGCTTCGCCGTCGACGCGCTTGCCGCGCGTCAGCTCCTTGAGCTGCTCGTAGGGATCCGGAAGACCGTGGCGGCGCATCACCGTCTGCACCGCCTCGCCGAGCACTTCCCAGTTGGCCTCCAGGTCCGCGAGCATTCGCGCGGGATCCGCCTCGAGCTTGTCCAGGCCCTTCAAGCAGGACTCGTAGGCGAGCAGGCTGTGGCCGAGCGCGACGCCTATGTTCCGCAGCACGGTCGAATCCGACAGGTCGCGCTGCCAGCGCGACACGGGCAGCTTCTCGGAAAGATGCCGCAGCAGCGCGTTTGCGATTCCGAGATTGCCCTCGGAATTCTCGAAGTCGATGGGATTGACCTTGTGCGGCATGGTCGAGGAGCCGACCTCGCCCGCCCGGGTCTTCTGCCTGAAATAACCCAGCGAGACGTAGCCCCACAGATCGCGGTCGAGATCAAGGAGCACGGTATTGGCGCGCGCGACCGCGTCGAACTGCTCGGCGAGGCTGTCGTGAGGCTCGATCTGGATGGTGTACGGATTGAATTCGAGGCCGAGCGACTCGACGAACGCCCTCGCGAAGCCCTCCCAGTCGAAGCTCGGGTACGCGGCGACGTGGGCATTGTAGTTGCCCACCGCGCCGTTCATCTTCCCGGTGAGGGACACCGAGGCGATCGAGCGCCGCGCGCGCCGCAGCCGGTGCACCACGTTCGCAAGCTCCTTGCCGAGCGTCGTCGGCGAGGCGGGCTGGCCGTGGGTGCGCGCGAGCATCGCCGCGTCGGCGAGCCGCACGGCAAGAGCGGCGAGCGCCTCGACCACGCGATCGAGCGCAGGCAGCAGCACGCGGTCCCGTCCTTCTTTCAGCATCAGGCCGTAGGCGAGATTGTTGATGTCCTCGGAGGTGCAGGCGAAATGCACGAACTGGGCGACGCGCGCGCCTTCCGGATTGACCGCGAGGCGCTTTCTAAGCCAGTACTCGATCGCCTTGACGTCGTGGTTGGTCTCGGCCTCGACGGCCTTTACCTGCGCGGCGTCCTCCTCGGAGAAGTTCTCTATGATCCGTTCGAGCTCGGCGTGGGTCGCTTTCGAGAAGGGCTCGATCTCGGCGATCGCTGCCTCGGCGGCGAGCGCCAGGAGCCAGCGGATCTCGACTGCGATGCGGTAGCGGAAGAGCGCGGCTTCGCTGAAGCAGGCCCGCAGCGGCTCGAGTTGCTTGTGATAGCGTCCGTCCAGAGGGGATAATGCGTTGAGCGGTGACAGCGGCAAATGCGGCGGCATCAACGGAGCCCGTGTGGCGAACAGCACCGATTTTATCATGCGGGTGAAGCCCGCCCAATTCGAGCGCCTGCTCGCCGAAGTCCGCGCGTGCCGAATCTGCGAGGCCCATCTTCCCAACGCGCCGAGGCCGGTGCTGCGCGCCTCGCCCACGGCGCGCGTCCTCATCGTGGGGCAGGCGCCCGGCCGGCGCGTGCACGAGAGCGGCATTCCGTGGAACGACCCTTCGGGTGATCTGCTGCGCGAATGGCTGCGCATCGAGCGCGAGGATTTCTACGACGAGCGCCGCATCGCCATCGTTCCTGCGGGCCTGTGCTACCCGGGAACGGGCGAATCGGGAGACCTTCCGCCGCGGCCCGAATGCGCGCCGCAATGGCACCCGAAACTGCGCGCGCACCTGCCTGCCATCCGGCTCACGCTGCTCATCGGCAGCTACGCCCAGGCTTACTATCTCGGCTCGCGCAGGAAAAAAACTCTCGCCCAAACCGTGCGTGCGCGCGACGAGTACCTGCCCGAATTCTTCCCCCTGCCCCACCCCAGTCCGCGCAACCGCCTCTGGATGAAGAAGAACGCCTGGTTCGAGCGCGAAGTGCTGCCGCAGCTGCGGCGAAGATTCAAATCCGCCCGCGTGGTATAACGTCATCCGAAATGAAACTCATCGGCTCGCTCGCCAGTCCGTATACGCGCAAGGTGCGCATCGTCCTGGCTGAAAAGAAAATCGACTACGACTTCGAGATCGATAACCCGTGGAAAGCCGACGCCAAGGCGGCGAAGCTCAACCCGCTCGGCAAGGTACCCGCGCTGCTGCTCGACGACGGCAGGACGCTGTTCGATTCGCGCGTGATCGTCGGGTTCCTGGACAATGCTTCGCCGATTGCGCGGCTGGTGCCCGCAGAAAACCGCGAGCGCGTCGAAGTGCGGCGCTGGGAGGCGCTCGCCGACGGCGTGCTCGACGCGGGGGTGCTCGCGCGTCTGGAAAACCAGCGCGAGGCGAAGCTGCGGAGCGCACAGTGGATCGAGCGCCAGATGGGCAAGGTCCGCGCCGGGCTCGCCGCAATGGATTCCGAGCTGGACGACAAGCCCTGGTGCGTGGGGAACGGCTACAGCCTCGCCGACATCGCGGTCGGCGTCTGTCTGGGCTGGCTCGATTTCCGCTATGTCAAGATGGACTGGAAGAAAGGTCACGCCAATCTCGCGCGGGCGTTTGCGAAGCTCTCGGAGCGCCAGTCGTTCGCCGATACCGTTCCGCAGGAATGACGGCCGGGCATATCGAGCTCCGTTCCGGATTCAGTCTGCCCGACAACGCGCAATGCAGGAAATGCTCGCCAATCCCGCCGTGCAGGGCGGCCTCGCGCCCTTCGTCGCCGCGCTGATCGTCGCCGCGCTCCTCGCCCCCTTCCGCCTCGGCGGACTCGCCGTGGTCACCGCATTCGCGACCGCAGTGTATTTCATCGCCGGATTCGATTTTGCGCCGCTCACCGCGACGCGCAAGATCATCCTTCTGGGATTCGCCGCGCCGCTGGCGGGCATTGTCATCGACTTCGCTTTCCGGCCGACGCGTCTCGAGGCGCTCGTGCTCGCCCTGGCCGGAGCCGCCGCCGCGGCATGGATTTTCTGGCCGATACTCGCGCAAAAGGACCTGGAACGGGCGCTGCTGCCCGGAGGCGTCGCCGTGCTCACCACAGCCTGGATAATAGGGTTCTCACACAGCCGCCTTGCCGAGGACGGCGTGCGCGCGGGCGCCGCCGGCCTCGCCCTCGGAGCAGGCGCCGGAGGGGCGGCGATCCTCGGCGCCTCGTTGACCTATGGCCTGTACGGCATGGCGGTCGCAGCCGGGTCGGGCGCGTTCCTGCTGGTGCAGATGATCACCGGAAGAAAAATTCACGCGGGCGCGACCTTCATGCTCGCCGCCGCGTTAGTCACCGCGCTGCTCGCCGCCGCCGCCATGATCCTCGCCCAGGTGCCGTGGTACGCTGTCGCCGCGCTCGCGCTCGTGCCGCTCGCGGCGAGCCTGCCGGTAAACGCGGGTGCGCCGGTCTGGCTGCAGGCGCTGCTGCTGTCGTTCTTCGGGCTCTTCGTGGCCGGAATCGCGTGCGCGCTCGCCTGGCACGCGGGCGCCTGACGGTTCCGCAGGAATAAATTTCTTGGAGGAGGAGACCCATCATGCAGACGCCCCCGCAAGCTTCGCGATACGTGTTCCCGGCTCTTGGCGCGCTGTACGAGCGCTGCCAGCGTTTCGCCTATCCGATCTTACGTGTGGCGTTCGGCCTGTGGTTCATTCCACACGGATGCCAGAAGCTCTTCGGCTGGTGGGGCGGGAATATTGCCGGCGTGGCAAAGGGGATGGCGGTGGCGGGAATCGAGCCCGGCATGTTCTGGGCGTACTACATCGGAACCCTCGAACTGGTGGGCGGGGTCCTCGTCGCCATCGGCCTGCTGACCCGGCCCGTGGCGGCGCTTTTCTTCGGCTTCATGTTCGTTGCCGCATTTCACTTCAACTGGAAGCTCGGCTATTTTTGGACTAGCCGCGGCATGGAAAT
>DATHHZ010000613.1:0-6974 GCA_035316965.1 Burkholderiales bacterium
GCAGAACTTCATTTGACCGTCCTTCCTTCATCGGCTATTTTGCCGTTTCCTGAACAGAACGGCGCTCCGGGCCGGCCTCTCCGCCATGTCAAAACCCGCCAAGACCGATCCACCCGAGAGCTTTGAAGCCGCCCTCGCCGAGCTGGAGAAGATCGTGGCCAGCATGGAGTCCGGAAAGCTGACTCTGGAGCAGTCCCTGGCCGCGCACAAGCGAGGCCTCGAGCTGGCTCAATACTGCCAGGGGATCCTCGCGCGCGCGCAGCAGCAGGTGAAGGTGCTTGAAGAAAACACCCTGAAAAACTTCCCCGGTGCCGACGACGACGAATGAATTCACCGCCTGGATGGCAAAAGTCCAGGCTCGGGTCGAAACGGCGCTGGAGCGTTTTCTCCCGTCGGCAGGAATCGCGCCGCAGCGCCTGCATGACGCCATGCGCTATGCGGTGCTCGGTGGAGGCAAGCGCATACGGCCCTTGCTCACGTTTGCCGCGGGGGAGGCCTCTGCAGGCGAACCGGTCCGCGCCGACTCGTCGCGGCTCGAAATCGCGGCCTGCGCCGTCGAATGCATTCACGCCTACTCGCTCGTGCACGACGACCTGCCCTGTATGGACGATGACGTGCTTCGCCGCGGCAAGCCGGCTTGCCACGTCGAATTCGACGAGGCGACCGCGCTTCTCGTGGGCGACAGTCTGCAGTCCCTCGCATTTCAGCTGCTCGCCGAGCACCGTCTCTCCGATGATCCCGCGGTTCAGGTCGAAATGGTGAAGATCCTCGCCGCCGCGTGCGGCAGCCGCGGCATGGCGGGCGGGCAAGCGATCGATCTCGCGAGCGTGGGCCAGGCCCTGACCGTGCCGGAGCTCGAATACATGCACATCCACAAGACCGGCGCGCTGATCCGCGCGTCGGTGGCGCTCGGCGCGCGTTGCTCGAACGCGCTCGCACCTGGGCAACTTGCGCACCTGGATCATTACGCGAAATGCGTCGGGCTCGCTTTTCAGGTGGTCGACGACGTTCTCGATCAGGAATCCTCGACCGCGACGCTCGGCAAGACCGTCGGCAAGGACGCGGCGAACAACAAGCCGACCTACGTCTCGGCGCTCGGGCTCGCGCGCGCAAGAGCGCTCGCCGAGGAACTGCGCGAAGAGGCGCAGGCCGCGCTTTCGGACCTGCGCGGCGGCGCGCGACGACTCGCCGAGCTTGCCGATTTCATCGTGCTGCGTAAATTCTAGGTGCGGAAAAGCCGTGTTCGCCTCGGACAAGCTTTCCCGGTTTGCGGGATAATTCGTCCCTATGAGCGCGATTGGAAAGGCGGACCTTCCCGGCAAAGGCTCGGTGGCGGGATCGACGGATTACGATCCAGGGGCTTATGAGCTGCTGAAGACCATCGACGATCCGGCGGCGCTGCGTGCCCTGGACCGACGCGGGCTGCAGCGGCTCGCCGAGGAGCTGCGCACGTTCATTCTGGAATCGGTCAGCCAGACGGGGGGCCACCTGTCCTCCAATCTGGGGACGGTCGAGCTGACCATCGCGCTGCACCACGTCTTCAACACGCCTCACGATCGCATCGTGTGGGACGTGGGACACCAGACCTATCCGCACAAGATTCTCACCGGCCGCCGCGAAGCGATGAGCCGCATACGCATGAGCGGGGGAATTTCAGGCTTCCCGCGCCGCAGCGAGAGCGAGTACGACACTTTCGGCACTGCGCATTCGAGCACCTCGGTGAGCGCGGCGCTCGGCATGGCGCAGGGCGCGAAACTGAAAGGCGAAACCGGGGAGAAGAAGCGCCACGTCGTGGCGGTGATCGGCGACGGGGCCATGTCGGCGGGGATGGCTTTCGAGGCCCTCAACAACGCCGGGGTGATGGACACCGATCTGCTCGTGATCCTGAACGACAACGACATGTCCATTTCCCCCGCCGTGGGCGCCTTGAACCGCTATCTCGCGCGGCTCATGTCGGGGCGCTTCTACGCCGCGGCGAGGAAAGCAGGCGAAAAGGTCCTCGCCGGCGTGCCGCCGTTGTGGAATCTGGCGAAAAAGATGGAGGAGCACGCCAAGGGCCTGGTCGTGCCCTCGACCTTGTTCGAGGAATTCGGGTTCAACTACGTCGGCCCGATCGACGGTCACGATCTCGACTCGCTCATCCCGACGCTGAAGAACATCAAGGAGCTGAAAGGCCCGCAGTTCCTGCACGTGGTCACCAAGAAGGGGCAGGGCTACAAACTCGCCGAGGCCGATCCGGTGCTCTATCACGGTCCGGGCAAGTTCGATCCCGCGAAAGGGATCAAAAAGGCGAGCGGAGGCAAGCCGACTTATACCCAGGTGTTCGGCGAGTGGCTGTGCGACATGGCTCGGCTCGATTCACGGCTTGTCGGCATCACGCCCGCGATGCGGGAGGGCTCGGGGCTGGTACGCTTCGCGGAGGAATTTCCCGACCGCTATTTCGACGTCGGCATCGCGGAGCAGCACGCGGTCACTTTCGCCGCGGGGCTGGCATGCGAGGGCCTGAAGCCCGTGCTCGCGATCTACTCGACCTTTCTGCAGCGCGGCTACGATCAGCTTATCCACGACGTCTGCATCCAGAACCTTCCGATCGTGTTTGCGCTCGACCGGGCGGGTCTCGTGGGCGGCGACGGGGCCACGCACAACGGCGCGTTCGACCTGACCTATCTGCGCTGCGTACCCAACATCGTGGTGATGACCCCTAGCGACGAGAACGAATGCCGCCAGATGCTCGCCACTGCGTTCCTGCTCGATCAGCCCGCCGCGGTGCGCTATCCCCGCGGCAGCGGCCCGGGTGCCGGGATCGTGAACGAAATGCGCTCGCTGCCGCTCGGCAAGGGGGTCGTGCGCCGGCGCGGTGCCGGCGGACGACGCTCCGTCGCGATTCTCGCGTTCGGCAGCCTGCTCAAACCCGCGCTCGAGGCGGGCAACGACCTCGATGCAACCGTCGTCGACATGCGCTTCGTGAAGCCGGTGGACACGGATCTCGCAGCCGAGCTCGCGGGAACTCACGCGCTCCTCGTCACCATCGAAGAGAACGCGGTCCTGGGCGGGGCAGGAAGCGGCGTCGCCGAGGCGCTCGCCGCGCGCGCTATCGTCACACCGCTCCTTCAGCTCGGGCTCCCCGATCGCTTCGTCGATCACGGCGACCAGGCCCAGCTGCTCGCTTCGGTGGGTCTGGACAAGGCAGGCATCGTCGCTGCCGTCCGCGCGCGTCTTGAAAAAGTGGGGAACGGACGCATGTTAAAATCCTCTAACACCGAGCCAACGTGACGAAAGGCTCTTCATGAACATCCGCGATCCCCTTGCCATTCCCGATGTCCAGGGTTCCGAGGACAAGCGCGAGCTCGCCATCGACCAGGTCGGGATCAAGGCGATCCGCCACCCCATCCGCGTCGCCGAGCGCTCGGGGGAGGTGCAGCACACGGTCGCGACGTTCAACATGTACGTCGGTCTGCCGCACCAGTTCAAGGGCACGCACATGTCGCGCTTCGTCGAGATCCTGAACGCGCACGAGCGCGAGATCTCCGTGGAGACGTTCAGGCTGATGCTGGACGAAATGGTCGAGCGCCTGGAGGCCCAGTCCGGCCACATCGAGATGACGTTTCCTTACTTCGTCAACAAGGCCGCGCCGGTCTCGAAGGTCAAGAGCCTGATGGACTACGAAGTGACTTTCGTCGGGGAGATCGACAAAGGCGAGAAGTGCTTCAAGATGAAGGTCGTCGTGCCGGTGACGAGCCTCTGCCCGTGCTCCAAGCGCATCTCCGACTACGGCGCGCACAATCAGCGTTCGCACGTCACCGTCACCGCGCGCACCAAGGGATTCGTGTGGATCGAGGAGCTGGTCGATTACGCCGAAAAGCACGCTTCGAGCGAGCTCTACGGGCTGCTCAAGCGGCCCGACGAGAAGTTCGTCACCGAACGCGCCTACGACAACCCCAAGTTCGTCGAAGACATGGTGCGTGACATCGCTGCGGAGCTGAACCGCGACAAGCGCATCGAGTGGTACCGGGTGGAGTCCGAGAACTTTGAGTCCATTCACAACCACTCCGCCTACGCGCTCATAGAAAAAGACAAGACCGACAAGTAACGAACGGGGGAACCCTATGGTTCCCCCGTTACCCCCTCCCCAACCGAAAACCAGTAGGACCGCGTTCTAGAAACGCCGGATCAGCACCATCGTCTGGCCCTCGCGCTTCATTTCCATGCGGTTCAGGAAACTCATCCCGAGCAGCGCGAACGGCATCTGGCTGCCTTCCACCACAGCCGCATCGACGTTGTTGACGACGATGTCGCCGATGCGCACCGTGTCCAGCTTCACCCGATAGGCCACCACCGAGCCGTTGGCGGTGCCCATCAATCCGGGCTGTCCTTTGCGGTAGTCGATTCCGAGCCGGGACGCGTCCGCTGAAGAGAGCGAAATAGACGTGGCGCCCGTGTCGACGAGAAAGCGCACCGCTCCGCCGTTGATCTGCCCATCCACGACGAAATGTCCGCGCGCATCGGCGGTGAGGGTGGCGCTCTGGCTCGAGGAGGCCGGAGCCGGCCCGGCCTGATGCTGTCCGATGCGGAGCGTCCTTTTCTCACCGTCGATGAGCAGCGTCGCCGACTCCCGGTCGGTCGAGATCAAGGTGACGCCTTCGACCGGTTTCTGGCCCACCGACAGAACCCGCGGCGCGCCGCCGTCGATCACGACCACTGCTTTTCCGGGAAACAAGCCGATCACGCTCACCTCGGCGGTCCAACCGGCAGCGGACGACAGGAAAAGCAGGGACGCTACAATACGAAGCTTGAACACGATGGCCTCATCTCGCACATGAAACCGGTTGCGATTTTTCGCCATAGCCGCACCGAGGGGCCGGGCTATTTTGCCACATTCCTCGACGCGCACCGCATTCCGCACCGGCTCGTCGAGATCGACGCAGGGGAGGAGGTTCCCGCGGATCCGCGCGCGTTCTCGGGGCTCGCATTCATGGGGGGGCCGATGAGCGTGAACGACGTCCTTCCGTGGATACCCGAGGTGCTCGGTCTCGTCAACAAGGCGGTCGACGCCGATGTTCCGGTGCTCGGTCACTGCCTCGGCGGACAGCTCATCTCCAAAGCGCTCGGTGGCAAGGTAACGCGCAACGGAGTAAAGGAAATCGGCTGGGGCACGGTCACGATCGAAAACAACGCTTCCGCGCGCGAGTGGTTCGGCGCGACGCGAGAGTTCTCCGGTTTTCACTGGCACGGCGAAACCTTCACCATCCCGCCGAAGGCGACGCGCATCGCCGGGAGTCCGTACTGCGCCAACCAGGCGTTCGTGCTCGGCAAGCACCTCGGCATGCAGTGCCACGTCGAGATGACACGCGAGCTGATCGGCGCCTGGTGCAAAGACTGGGGGAAGGAGCTCGTCGCGAGGGCCGGGCCGTCGGTGCAGACCCCGGAGCAGATGTTCGAGCGGCTCGACGAGCGCGTGCATTCGCTCAACGCGATCGCCGCAGGCCTCTACGCGCGCTGGATCGAAGGACTGAAAACATAGAGAGGTTGCTC
Source organism: Burkholderiales bacterium (assembly GCA_035316965.1). Classification (GTDB taxonomy): domain Bacteria; phylum Pseudomonadota; class Gammaproteobacteria; order Burkholderiales; family SG8-39; genus VBDM01. Next base: position 5,533 of record DATHHZ010000613.1, read on the forward strand.
ATGCCGAAAGCCAAAGCCGCGAAGGGAACCGCGCGTCCCGCTTCAGGACCGGTGACGCTGCTCGTCGGAACGCGCAAGGGCGTGTTCCTCATGAAGTCGGACCGCGCGCGCAGGAGCTGGACGCTCGCAGGGCCTCATTTTCTCGGCAACATCGTCAACCATCTCGTGCTCGACCCCCGCGACGGCAAGACGCTGCTCTGCGCCGTGCGCGCGGGCCATCTCGGGCCGACCGTGTTCCGCTCGACCGACTTCGGCCGCACCTGGAAGGAGGCGCAGCGCCCGCCCGCGTTTCCGAAGGCGGCTTCCGGCGAGAAGGGCCTCGCGGTGGAGCACGTGTTCTGGCTCACGCCAGGGCACGCCTCCGAGCCCGGCGCGTGGTACGCGGGTGTTTCGCCGCCGGCGTTATTTCGTTCCGAGGACGGCGGCGTCACCTGGGAGGGCGTCGCGGGATTCAACGCCAACCCCATGCGCATCGTCTGGATCGGCGGCGAGCAGGAGCAGGGGCCGCCCGGCGGCGCAACGCTGCACTCGATCAACGTCGATCCGCGCGATCCCCGGCATCTTTACCTCGGCATCTCCATCGGCGGCGCGTTCGAGAGCTCGGACCGCGGAGAGACCTGGCGGCCGCTCAACAAGGGTGTCGCGGCCGATTTTCTTCCGGTGAAGGACCCGGAGTACGGCCACGACGTGCACTGCATGCGGCTGCATCCCCTCGCGCCCGATCGCCTGTACCAGCAGAATCACTGTGGGATCTACCGCCTGGATCGTCCGGGCGAAAAATGGGACCGCATCGGCAATGCGATGCCGAAGGCAATCGGCGACATCGGCTTTCCGATCGTGCTGCATCCGCGCGATCCCGACACGCTGTGGGTGTTCCCGATGGACGGCGGCACCGTGTGGCCGCGCGTGAGCCCGGGCGGCAAGCCCGCGGCCTACGTTTCGCGCGATGGCGGCCGGACGTGGCGCCGCCAGGACAAAGGGCTGCCGCCCAAGCAGGGCTGGTTCACCGTGAAACGCCAGGCGATGTGCGCGGACGCGCGCGATCCGGTGGGCGTGTACTTCGGCACGACGAGCGGCGAAGTCTGGATGAGCGCGTACGAGGGCGATCGCTGGATCTCGATCGCTCGCCACCTGCCGGAAATTTATTCGGTCGAGGCGGCCGGCCGCTGATGAACGTCCTCATCCCCTCGCAGCTTCGCGACTACACCGGGGGGCGCGCGCACGTGGAAGCGCGCGGCGCGACGCTGGCCGAGCTGCTCGCCGACCTCGAGCGCCGCTATCCGGGGATCCGTTTCCGCATGATCGACGAGAAGGACGCGATCCGGCGCCACATCAAGATCTTCGTCAACCAGCAGAACACGCGCGACCTGAGCGCCGCGCTCGCCGCAAACGATGAAGTCGTCATCGTCGGCGCGCTGAGCGGGGGGTAGAAAAGAACGGGG
>DATHHZ010000614.1:0-5358 GCA_035316965.1 Burkholderiales bacterium
CCTTAAGGTCATTCGAGCGCTCGGCTTGCGTCTGCACGCCACCGCCGAACACAGCTAGACAGTAAGGCGCGTCATCGCCTCGGTGTCGCCGTAAGGCGACATTCGAGGGTCGCAGCTAGCGCATTTCGCCCGCTTCACCTCGCTGCTATCAACCGCCTCAACCCCGCAACGAAGTAAAATCCGCCGATGTTCGATCGCGCTAAATTCTGGCGCTACATCCGCTACACGGTCCTCTCGGTCGCGCTGCTCGCGGCGAGCTTCACGTTGTATCTCGATTTCCGTGTACGCAGCGAGTTCGAGGGCCGACGCTTCGCGCTGCCGGCGCGGATTTACGCGCGGCCGCTGGAGTTGCACGCGGGCCTGCGCATCGCGCAGATCGACGTGGTGCGCGAGTTGCAGGAGGCGGGCTACGGCCAAGGCCCGCGCGAGGGCGATCCGGGCTGGTTCGCGAACGACAACGACTGGCTCGAGGTGGCGGTGCGGCCGTTCGTGTTCTGGGACGGGTTGCAGCCCGCGAAGCGCGTGCGCGTCGCTTTCGAAGGCGGCGCGGTCAAGGCGGTGCAGGACGCCGAAGGGCGGGAGCTGCCGCTCGCGCGCCTCGAGCCTTTGGCGATCGGCGGCATCTACCCCGCGAACAACGAGGACCGCGTGCTGGTGCGGCTCTCCGAGGTGCCCAAGCCCATGGTGCAGGCGCTCATCGCGAACGAGGACCGCAATTTCTACTCCCACCACGGCTTCGACCTGCGCGGCATCGCGCGCGCGGCGCTCTCGTTCCTCCGCTTGAAGGGTCTCCAGGGCGGCAGCACGCTGACGCAGCAGCTGGTGAAGAACTTCTTCCTCACACCCGAGCGCACGCTCTCGCGCAAGATCACCGAGCTCTTCATGGCGGTGCTGTTGGAAATCCACTACGACAAGGACGAGATCCTCGAGACGTATCTGAACGAAATCTACCTTGGCCAGGACCGCGACCGCGCGATCCACGGCGTGGGCCTCGCCTCGCTCTACTACTTCGGCAAGACGGTCGAGCACCTCACGCTCGCTGAGAGCGCGCTCCTCGTGGGCATGGTGAAGGGCCCGACCTTCTACGACCCGTTCCGCAACCCGGAGCGCGCGCTCGAGCGGAGAAACCTCGTGCTACGCGAGACCAAGGACCGGGGCTTCGCCACGATGGAGGAGTACTCGAAGGCGCGGGCCGCGGGCCTGGGCGTCAACCAGAAGGCCGCGATGGGCACTTCGCCCCACCCGGCCTTCCTCGACCTCGTTCACCGGCAATTGAGGCGCGACTACGACGAAGCCGACCTGCGCTCCGAGGGCCTGCGGGTCTTCACCACGCTAGACCCGCGCGTGCAGAGCGCGGCCGAGCGCGTCCTCGAGCGCAAGCTCGCCCAGTTCGACAAAGGGAAGATCTTCGGCGATCCGGGCCTGGAAGGCGCGGTCGTGGTCACCGACACCCAGTCGGGCGAAGTGCAGGCGCTGGTCGGCGGGCGCGACGTGCGCTTCCGCGGATTCAACCGAGCCCTGGACGCCGCGCGGCCCGTGGGTTCGCTCCTGAAGCCCGCGATTTACCTCACGGCCCTCGCCGATCCTGCGCACTACACCCTCGTGACGCCGCTCGACGACGGGCCTTTCGTGTGGAAGAGCCGCGGAGCCCCGGACTGGGAACCGACGAACTACGACAAGACCTTCCACGGCGCGGTTCCGCTGCGCACCGCGCTCGCGCACTCCTACAACGCCGCGACCGCGCGCCTCGGCACCGACATCGGCGTCGAGAGAGTCCTCGCGACCATCAAACGGCTTGGCATCGAGCGCGAAATGCAGCCCTACGCCTCGACTCTCCTCGGCGCGGTGGACCTCTCCCCGCTCGAAGTGGCGCAGATGTATCAGACCATCGCGAGCGGCGGATTCCGCACCCCCTTGCGCGCGATCCGCGAGGTGACGACCCAGGACGGACGTCCGCTCAAGCGCTACGCGCTCGCGGTGGAGCAGGCGTTCCCGCCCGAGCCCATGTACCTGATCACCGCTGCCATGCAAGGAGTTGTCCGAGAAGGAACCGCGCAGTCGCTCAAGAACTGGCTGCCGCCCGAGACCGCCGTCGCGGGCAAGACCGGCACCACCACCGAGCAGCGCGACGCCTGGTTCGCGGGATTCACCGGCGACCGTCTCGGCATCGTCTGGATCGGCTACGACGACAACCGCGCGGCGCGGCTCTCGGGCGCGGGCGCGGCGCTGCCCGTGTGGGGCGAGATGATGGCCGCGCTCGCCCCCGAGCCGCTCGCGCTGCCCAAGCCCGACGGCATCGAGAACGTGCTGATCGATCCGGAGAGCGGATTACGCGCCGACTTCGCCTGCTCGGGCGCCGTGGAGCTGCCGTTCGCGCAAGGCTCGGCGCCCGTGGAGCGCGCACCCTGCGCATCCGCCCTGGGCATCGCGGTCGAAGGAGTGAAGCAGCAGGCGAAGAGCTGGATGCAGCGATTGTTTGGAAGGTAAACGGAAGGCGAGCGGAAAATGAGAATCGTGTCATCCCCGCGCAAGCGGGGATCCAGTGACCGTCCCGCCGCTGGATTCCCGCTTGCGCGGGAATGACGGCATTATGCGTCCGATGAGGACCCTCCTTGCATTGCTGGCAATTGGCATCGCCGGCTGCGCGACCGTGGTGCAACCGCCCGGGCCGTTTCCGGAACCCGCTCCCTTGCCCGAGCCCGCGGCTCGCACCGAGAACCTCGCCATCGCCGGTCTGATGGACGGCGCGCGCGCCGATGCGGCGGCCGGCCGCCTGGCGAACGCTGCGGCTTCGCTTGAGCGCGCGCTGCGCATCGAGCCGCGCAATCCGCGCCTGTGGCAGGAGCTCGCGCGCGTGCGCCTGAAGCAGGGCGACTACGCGCAGGCCGAGAGCACCGCGGCGCGCTCCAACTCCTGGGCCGGTTCGGACAACGCCTTGCGCGCCGACAACTGGCGCTTGATCGCGCACGCGCGAGAGGCGCGCGGCGACGCGGAAGGTGCGAAAGCGGCGCTCGAAGCCGCCGAACGGCAGAGGTGAGAAGGGGTGGCGCTATGAACCCGTGCGCGCCGGCAATGCAACCGCCACGGGTTGGCCGCCGGCGAGGGCGCGGAGGCTTTCCCACTGGGTTTCGTTAGGAGCGATTCACTGCCGCGGACTCCGAGACCGGGGACGTGCCACAATCGCGCGAATTTCCCGGACCGAGAAACCCCATGACCCTCAAACGCCCCAAAGGCCCCGCCGGCACGCTCCTCGTGCTCGAGCACAGCTCGAAGATCCTGAAGGACAACCCCTTGCGCGATCCGCATGTGCGCAAGCTCGGCGTGTGGCTGCCGCCGCAGTACGACGAAGGCTCGAAGCGCCGCTTCCCGGCGCTCTACGACCTGGTCGGATTCACCGGCTCGGGCCTCGCGCACACGAACTGGAGGCCCTTCGGCGACAACGTCCCGGAGCGCGCGGCGCGGCTCATCCGCGAACAGAAGATGGGGCCGGCGATCATCGTCTTTCCGGACTGCTTCACGGCGCTCGGCGGCAACCAGTACGTGAACTCCTCCGCGATCGGCGATTACGCGGACTATCTCACGCGCGAGATCGTTCCCTTCGTCGACCGCGAGTTCAGGACGCTCGCCGCGCGCGAGCACCGCGGCTGCTTCGGAAAATCATCCGGCGGCTACGGCGCGATCCTCCACGGCATGAAGTACGCGAAAACCTGGGGCGCGATCGCAGACCATTCCGGCGACGCGTATTTCGATTTCGTCTACTGGCACGACTGGCCGAACACGCTGAACGAGCTCGCCAAGCACCGCCTGCCCAAGCGCAAACCCGGCCCCTACGACGCGCTGCGCGAGTCGAAGCGCAAAGGACTCGCCGAAGGCAAGGACGACGGGCGCATCAAACGGTTCCTTTCGCACGTGCGGAAGAAGGAAAAACTCTCCCTCGCGGAAGTCCACTGCATCATGAACCTGTGCATGGCGGCGACCTACGATCCGGACCCGAAGGCGCCGCTCGGCTTCCGCGTTCCGTTCAACCTCGAGTCGGGCGAGACGATAGAGGAGCGCTGGAGGAAGTGGCGCGCGCACGACCCGATCAACCTCGTCGCGAGATACCGCGACAACCTGAAGTCGCTGCGCGGCATCTACATCGATTGCGGCTGGCGCGACCAGTACCACATCCAGTACGGATCGCGCATCCTGTCCGCGCGCCTCGCCGCTGCCGGAATCCGGCACCGCTACGAGGAATTCGACGACGACCACTCCGACGTCGATTACCGCATGGATCGGAGCCTGCCGTTCCTCTACAGGGCGCTGAAACCCTGAGAGCCGCCAAGGCGTCCGGTTATTTGACGAGGCCTTCCGCCTTCATCGTTTCCTGCACCTTGGGCCGGGCCGCGATGCGCGCCTGGAAAGCCTTGATGTTCGGCCACTTGGCGAGATCGATCTTGTGCAAGCCGGTCCAGTTGAGGATCGTGAACAGGTAGGCGTCGGCGATGCTGAACTTGCCGCCGCTCGCGTACTGCTTTCCCTCGAGCAGCTTCTCCAGCGTGTTCAAGCGCCGCTCGACGTAGGCGAGCTGCACTTCCTTCATCTCCGAGGTCATCTTGGGGTTGAACAGCGCGCCGATCTGCTTGTGGACCTCGCTCGCCGTGAAGTTGAGCATCTCCATGAGGCGGTAGCGCTCCATCGTGCCCGCCTTGGGCGCGAGCCCCGAGTCCGGCTTGTGGTCGGCGAGGTACTGGCAGATGACCTGCACCTCGGTGAGAACCTCCCCGTCATCGAGCTTGAGCGCCGGCACGTAGCCCTTTGGGTTGATCTTCCAGTAGTCCTCTCCGCTCGCGGTCTTCTTGTTGGGGATGTCCACCTTCTCGAGATCGAACTTGTAGCCGGCTTCGCGCAGAACGACGTGGGGCGCCATCGAGCAGGCGCCGGGAGCGTAGTAGAGCTTCATGGGTAAGTCCTTTCCTTGTGAACGGATCGCGGGGATCTTTGCTTGGCGTCCGGGGTGACTTGCCGCCGAACGCGCGCGGGAAAAAGGGTTGCCGCCGAAAGTCTACCGCATGGCGGGGCGCGCCGGAAGCGGTCAGGCATCACGCGCTGGAGAAACTCGTGCATTGCGTTTGGCGCCATCTCGCGGCCCGGCTGGCAATCGACGGCAGGGAGTAGACTTTCGCGCCATGCCGGAAGCGAGCCCCGGTCTTCCCCGCAAGCCCCTGGCGCAGCCCGAGCGCACGCGCTTTACGTTGTCGGACGAGGCGGCGGGCGCGACGCGGCTCGAGCTGCCGCGCCGGAACATGGCTGCGGCGGCTGTCGTGGCGGCCGCCATGTTCGCGCTCTTCGCGGGAATCCTCGTGTCCCAGATCTCCA
>DATHHZ010000615.1:0-2339 GCA_035316965.1 Burkholderiales bacterium
CGGGATGCTTATTGTATGACTCCAGGTAAGTGCTTGCTACCGGCCTCCGCACCGATTTCCCGGGCCGTCGGCGAAATCTCTGGATCCCCGCTTGCGCGGGGATGACCGCGCGAGGCCCGCGGTCACCTGGAGCGGATCAGCGTCCCGACCCCTTCATCGGTGAGAATTTCCAGCAGCAAGGCATGCTCGACGCGGCCGTCGATGATGTGCACGCTCTTGACGCCGTTCCTCGCGGCGTCGAGCGCCGAGCTGATCTTGGGAAGCATTCCGCCGGAAAGCGTTCCGTCCGCGACCAGAGAGTCGATCTTTTTCGGCGTAAGGCCGGTCAGGAGCTTGCCGTTCTTGTCGAGTACCCCCGGAGTGTTGGTGAGGACGACGAGCTTCTCGGCCTTGAGGACTTCTGCGAGTTTCCCCGCCACGAGATCGGCGTTGATGTTGTAAGACTGCCCGTCCCCGCCGACGCCGATGGGCGCGACGACCGGGATGAAACCGCCTTGCTCGAGCGCCCAGATCACTTTCGGGTCGATCGAGGCGATTTCGCCGACCTGGCCGATGTCGATCTTTCCGCCGCCGTTGTCTTTGTCGGAGAGCAGCATCTTTTTCGCGTGAACGAAAGCCCCGTCCTGACCCGTGAGCCCGACCGCCTTGCCGCCCGCCTGGTTGATGAGCGTCACCACTTCCTTGTTGACCTGGCCGCCCAGCACCATCTCGACCACATCCATCGTCTCGGCGTCCGTGACACGCATGCCCTGGACGAATTCGCCCTTCTTGCCCATCCGCGCCAGCTGCTCGTCGATCTGCGGTCCGCCGCCGTGCACGATCACCGGGTTCATGCCGACGAGCTTCAGCAGCACCACGTCGTGAGCGAAGCTGCGCTTGAGCAGCTCGTCTGTCATTGCGTTGCCGCCGTACTTGACGACGATCGTCTTGCCGTGGAAGCGCTTGATGTAAGGCAGCGCTTCGGCGAGGACATTGGCCTTGTGAGCCGGAGTCAGGGCGGCGTCGCTCATCGGCATGCGCATCTTGAGCGCCGATTGTACCTTTGAGCGCGGAAAAAAAGAAAAAAAAGGCGGCCGGTTGGCCGCCTCTGCCTATTGATGGCTCCTACGTATTACTGGATCGTGAGCTGCTTCGCGGCGGCCGTCGCCTTCTTGGGCAGCGTCAGTTCGAGCACGCCGTCCGCGTACTTGGCCCTTGCGCGGGCCTCGTCAATTTCCTGGCCCAGCCGGAAAGCGCGCGATACCGTGCCGAAGTAGCGCTCGCTGTGCAGCACGCGTTCGCCGTCTTTTTCTTCGCGCTCGGCGCGTGACTCGGCAGTGATCGACACTTCGTCGCCGTCGATGTTTACCTTGATGTCTTCCTTCTTGACTCCCGGCAGCTCGGCCATTACCTTGTATTCGCCGTTCTGCTCGGCCACATCGACCTTCATGCGGCGCACCGGAGCGGCCGCTTCAAACCCGACCGGCCCGACAACAAAACCTCTGAAAATGTCGTCGACCAGGTCGCCAAACGGGTCGTAACGAGTAATGTTTGCCATGGTTCTCTCCTTCTATTCAGTCCGGGCAAAAGCCCGCGTACCGCAAATATGGGGACCCTGCGGGCCATTTCAAGCGCGCTTGCGATGCCTACGCGAAGCGGCTAGATTGGCCCGGATGATTCAAAAAACCCTTGGGTCGAGCTCCCGCTCGACGGAGGCGCCGCAAACCAGCCGGTGCGCGCGCTGCGGCGCCGCGTTCGAATGTGGAGCTCGCGCAGGTCGCGAGCCCTGCTGGTGCGAGGAATCCCCCGCCCTGTCCGCTCCGATCCCCGGTTGGGGCTGCTGCTGCCCCCGCTGTCTGAAAGAGTCGATCGAAACCGATCAGAGCCGCTAGACGGGACGCCCGAGCCCCTAGTGACGGCCTGTCGCGGCGAGTTCCCTGACTTCGGCTACGACCTGAATCGTCTTAATCGTCTTGTCGCTCAGCTCGACCTTGAGCCGGATAGGTACGAGGTCTCCCTTTTTCAGCGGACGTTTCAGGTCCACCAGCATCATGTGATAGCCGCCCGGCTTCAGCTCGACGGTCTTGCCGGGGGGAAGGTCCAGCCTCGGCACTGCGCGCATCCGCATCACGTTGCCTTCCATCCTCATCTCGTGGATTTCAGCGCTGCCGGCGGCCGGGCTTTCCGCACCGAGGAGACTCGCGCGCCGATCGCTCGTGAGCTCCATGTAGGCCCCGGCCGTCGTCTGGCCGGGCGCCGTCCCGCGCACCCACGCGGACCGGGCTTCGACCTGTCCGTGCGCGGCCGCTGCGGCAGCAAGGAGTGCCAACGCGAGGAGCGTTCTTGCCATCGTCCGCATC
>DATHHZ010000616.1:0-2065 GCA_035316965.1 Burkholderiales bacterium
GTGTCCTGCACCTCGATGCGGTAGGGAATGCCGAGCGAGTCGAGATAGTCGGGCAAGACCCGCTCGGGATACCCGGGGTGGCGTTGATCGAGGTTGACGGCGATGAGGTCGAAAGAAACCGGCGAGCGCCCGCGCAGCTTCAACAGCACGTCCAGCAATCCGTAGCTGTCCTTGCCGCCGGAGAGGCACACCATGACGCGGTCGCCGGCGCGGATCATGTCGTAGTCGCCGATCGCCTCGCCGACGAGCCGGCACAGGCGTTTTTCGAGCTTTCCCGCCTCGAAGCGCTGCTTGCGGGTGAAATGGATTTTTTCGGGCGCGTTCATAGGTTGATACTCCTGCCTCCATCGACGGCGATGATTTGCCCCGTAACGTAAGGCGCTTCTGCAATCAGATAATAAACGGCGCGAGCGACGTCGTCGGGGTCGCCGGTGCGCCGGAGCAGTGTGTGCGAGACGATGCGCTGGCGCGTCAGGTCGTCCCACGATCCGTCCTCGGGCCAGATGATGGCGCCGGGCGCCACGCCGTTCACGCGGACATCGGGCGCGAGCTCGCGCGCAAGCGAGCGCGTGAGACCCGCGAGGCCCGCTTTGGTGACCGAGTAGATCACGTAATTCTTGAGCGGCCGGTCGGCGTGGATGTCGGTGATATTGACGATCGCCCCGCCGGTCTTCTTGAGGTGTGGCGCAGCGGCTTGCGAAAGAAAAAGCGGCGCCCGGAGATTCGCGCCCATGAGGCTGTCCCAGGTCGCTTGAGTCATCTCGCCGACTGGTGTCGGAAAGAAGGTCGAAGCGTTGTTGATCAGCGCGTCGAGCCTCTCGAAGCGACCGATCGTGTTCCTCACGATTTCTGACAAACCCGCGATGTCGAGCAAGTCCGCCTGCACCAGCGCGACGGAATCGGCGCGCGCGGCGTTCAATTCGGCGCGCAGCGCTCTCGCCTCGCGCTCCGATCCCCGGTAGTGCAGCATCAGGTTCGCGCCCTCGCGATGCAGGCGGCGGGCGATCGCCGCGCCGACGCGTTTCGCGCCGCCGGTGACGAGCACAACTTTCCCTGAAAGGGGTTCGCTCATGGCCTAGAATGATACCGGAATACTCTTTCCATTCCCGAGATGGCACTCCCCGAGCCTACGCCTGACGCGCGCGAGCACAGCAATCGCGTTGCCGAGCACATTCGCGGCGAAATCGCGGCAAGCGGCGGCTGGATCAGCTTCGCGCGCTACATGGAGCTTGCGCTTTACGCGCCGGGGCTCGGCTACTACAGCGCGGGCGCGAAAAAACTCGGCAAAGGCGGGGATTTCGTAACCGCGCCCGAGATTTCGCCGCTCTACGGGCAGACGCTCGCACGCCAGGTGAAGCAGGTGCTGGAGGCGGGGTTCGACGAGGTGCTCGAAGTGGGCGCAGGCAGCGGCGCGCTCGCCGCGACGCTGCTCGAGGAACTCGAGCGCTCCGGAGGAGCGCCGCGCAGCTATCTCATCCTCGAGCTCTCCGCCGATCTTCGCGAGCGAAGCCGGGACACGCTCGCGGCGAGGGTGCCGCACCTGCTCGAGCGCGTGGCCTGGCTCAATCGCCTGCCTCCGGTGTTTTCCGGCGTCGTGCTCGGCAATGAAGTACTCGATGCGATGCCCGCCCACGTCGTGCGCGTTCAGGGCGGAAAAATGGAGGAAGGGGGAGTCGGCGTGCGAAACGATCGCCTCGACTGGTCCTGGCGGCTGGCTTCCGGCGGGCCGCTCGATGCCGCGCGCTCGCTCGGGCTGCCCGAGGGCTTTCGCACCGAGGTCCAGCCGGCCGCGCAGGGCTTCATACGCTCGCTCGCAGGCGTGCTGGAAAAAGGCGTAGCGTTTTTCGTCGATTACGGCTTTCCCCAAAAGGAGTATTACCATCCTCAGCGCAGGGATGGGACGCTCATGTGCCATTACCGCCACCACGCGCACGCCGATCCGTTCTTCCTCCCTGGACTGCAGGACATCACCAGCCACGTCGATTTCAGCGCCATTGCCGGGGCCGCGCGCGAGGGCGGGCTGGAAGTCGCCGGCTACACCAGTCAGGCGCAGTTCATCGTCAAT
>DATHHZ010000617.1:0-7493 GCA_035316965.1 Burkholderiales bacterium
AGATAGAGGACCTCGCCCGGCCGATCGGTGACCGGGTCGTTCGACCAGGGCGTGAGCTGGTTCTCGCGACTGCTGACCGACCAGGTGTAGCCGCTGCCCTCGACCGCGACTTGAAATCCGAACGAGGGATTGGCGACGACATTGATCCATGGGGCCGGCAGCGACCGCCCGGCACCGAGCATCGTCACATACTCCCGTCCGTCCGCGGCGAATCCGCCGAGCCCGTTGAAGAATTCAAGGTTCTGCGGCACCGGAAGGGTCTGCGGCACGTCCGCGGACGGCGCGCGCCTCGGCCGCGGCGCTGCGATGGTGTCCGCTTCCTGGAGATGGTTGAGCTGTTCCGATAGCGTTCCGTGTCGTCCGACCAGCACGGCCCGGGCCATGGAGAGCAGCAGGGCACGTGTCTCCACCGAAATGAGATCTGCACGCAGCACGAACACGGAGCCACGCGCGACGTCCGCTCCGATCTGCGGTCGGGACTGGCTCGTACGAACCAGCGTCTCCAGCGCGATCTGAAGGTCCTGGATATAGGAGGATGCCCGTTCGTTCAGGATCACGAGATCGACGGCGAGATGCTTCATCCGCCAGTATTCATGGGCGCGCAGCAACTGGCGGACGATGGCGACGTCTTCGATATTGTCGATCCGCGCGAGAACGATCGGGATGTCGCCGGAAATGCCCTGGGCCCAGAGTGCCGCCGGCCCGCCGCCACCGCGGCGTATGGTGTCTGAAGACGGACGCAGCGACGGATCGGCGTATAGCACGTGGCCTGCGAGACGCTGAAAGAGGCTCGCCTGATCCCGATCGACACCGAGATGACCCAACTGCACTTGCACCTGGGTCCACGCCAATGTGGCCGCGCGGTCGAAGGCCGTCGCGTCGTGATGCTTGTCGGCCAGATCCAGCACGTCGCTACGGGACGACGCGACAACCGTCCAGAAGGCGATGCGCACCGTCTTGCCCGGCGGAACCCGCACGCGGTGGCGAAGCGCGAAGACGGGATCGAGAACGGTGCCGACGGTATTGGAAAGCGGCCGGCCATCCATTACGGCGATCGGCGCTCGAACTTCGCGTCCACGGCCGAGGAAACGGGCCCGGTCGGTTTCGATCTCCGGCTCGCCCACCGCCTCGCCTTCGACGACGGCAAGATGTGCGACCCAGATTTCGGGCTCGGCGGGCGAGCGACGCCGCCGCGTCGCCAGGATGGTGCCGATCTTGGCGAGATACTCAGTTTGCACGAAAAGTTTGGAAAAGACCGGGTGCGTCGTGTCGGCGGCGGGCGGCGCCAGCACCAGCTCTGCGTAGGAGGTGAGCTCGATGTCCCGGGTCCGGGGTCCCGCATTCGCGACAGATACGCGGCGGACTTCGGCGTTGTCCTCCGGCGAGACGACAACGTCGAAGGTCGTGGTGATCGTTCCGTCGCGCCGGGCGAACTCGGCGCGATCCTCGGTGAACGTGACTTCGTAACTGTCCGGTTCGACGCCGCTCGGCTGATAGCCCGCGGACCACAGCTCGCCGCTCTCCACGTCGCGCAGGAACACGTAGGCGCCCCAGTCGTCGCGGGTGACGTCTTCGCGCCAGCGCGTGATCGCAGAATCGCCCCAGCGGCTGTATCCGGAACCGGCGCCCGTCAGCATCACTGTATACCGGCCGTTCGAAAGCAGGTGCGCCTGCGGCGTGGCGCCGTGCGCGGAGCGGAGCCGCCGCACCGCAGGGAGCTCCAGGTCGCGGACCGTCGCTGCCGTCTCGACTTCCTCCGCCCTGGGATGAGCTACCGCGACATCGCGCGGCGTGCGTTCCTGCAACAGAAGTTCCGTCGCCTGCACGATCGGCTCGGCATGAAACCGTGCCCGCATCTTCCCGTCGAGGAGACCGTTGGCGATGGCGACCACCGTCATGCCCTGATGGTGCGCCAGGAAGGCGCGGATAATTGCGACGTCTTTCCCCTCGGGCAGGCGCGTGCTTGTGTAATCCAGCGCCTCGTAGAAGCCATAGCGGCCCCGCGCGCCCAGGGCGGCGAGTCGGGCGAAGTTACGCGCCGCCGCGCCCGGATCAACCATGGCCGCGAGCGCCGTCGCGTAGGGCGCGACGACGGCGTTCTGGCTAAGGCCGCGTTTCAAACCCAGACCCGGGACTCCGAAGTTCGAATATTGATAGGTGAGTTCCAGATCGCGGACGTTGTAGGCGGATTCCGAAATCCCCCAGGGCACACCGAGCGCGGCGCCATAAGTGATCTGCCGGCGGACGACGAGACGGCTCGTCTGCTCGAGCAGGCTGCCGGCCGGTGCGCGCATGACGAGCGACGGCATCAGATACTCGAACATCGATCCCGACCAGGAGACGAGCGCCGCGCCGCGTCCGATCGGCGTGACGGCGCGCCCGAGCCGGAACCAGTGCCGCGAGGCGACCTCGCCCTTGGCGATTGCCATGAAACTCGCAAGGCGCGCCTCGGAGGCGAGCAGGTCGTAGCAGCTCGGGTCGAGAATGCCCTCCGCGGCCCGATAGCCGATCGAGAGGAGCTTGCGCTCTGGGTCGAGGAGAAAGCCGAATTCCATCGCGCCGGCCATGGCCCGCGCCGTCGCCTCGAGCGTCGCCAGGCGCCGTTCCAGGGAGTGGGCGGCGTCGGCGCTCTGTGTAACGTCGCGACGGTGACTCTCGATCGCCCCTAGGGTCGCCTCGGCCCAGAACAGCATTTCGGCGCTGGCATGGTCGCCGCGTTCGTTTGCCAGCGTTCGGGCGATGTCGACCATGGTCGCGGCCTGACGTGCGAACTCCTCCAGTCGTGCAGCGATAGCCTCCGGTGGCAACCGGTCTTGACGGAGCGCGGCGGCCAGCGCATCGAGTGCATCGCCAAGCTGGTGCCGCGTGATCGTCTGCGTGCGCCGGTCGTCGGGAAGTCCGCGCAAGGTTTCGCGCGTGAGGTTCAGGCCGTCCTCGATGCCGGCAAATAGTTCAGGACCTGCCATCGGGCGGCCGATCCATTCCCGACAAGCATTCGCAAGAGCGATCAGGTGTCCAGCCAGATTGCCGCTATCCACCGAAGAGACATATTGCGGGTCCAACGGGCGAAGATTCTGCGTGTCGTACCAGTTATAGAAGTGGCCGCGGAACCGCTGCAGGTCGCCCATGATCGCGAGTGTCGCTTCCAGCCGGTCTACGGTCTCGGTCGTCCCGGCCCACCCGAAGTCGCGGGCGCTGACAGCGGCCAGCAGGTAAAGGCCGAGATTGGTGGGAGAGGTCCGGTGCGCGACTATCGGCTTCGGGTCTTCCTGGAAATTGTCCGGCGGGAGCATGTGATCTGTTGCCGTCACGAAGGTCTCGAAGAAGCGCCAGGTGCGGCGCGCGACCAGGCGCAATGCGCGGGCGTCTGCAGCCGAGACCGGCAGGCGCCCCGCCGCGAGCGGCGACAGGCTCGTCCACCGAGCGATGGCCGGCGATGCGATCCAGACGATCACGAACGGCGCCGCCACCGCCCAAGCGTCGTTCCCGACCCACCAGACGACGATTGCCGCAACGATGCCGATGGCGACGCCACCATTCATCTGCCTATAGAACCCGAGGAGGTCGAGCCGCGGGCTTACCATCGCCTGACCTGCGGTGACCCAGTCGAGTAGATGCCGGCGGCTCACGAGCAGACGAAATAGCGTTCTCCCGATTGCATCGGCCATCAACCATGCTTGATGGGCGAGGAACACGACCAGCAATGCGGTCTGGGACAAGGCGAGCCGAACATCCGCAGCGAGACCGCGCAGGTGGCTGGGTGTCGTGACTCGGGCACGTCGCGGCACGATCGCGGCGAGAACGGGGAGCAGCGTCGACAACGCAATCGTCGACAGGACGAAGCCGGTCCAGACGACTGCGGCCTGCAGGGGCAGCGCCCATCCCGCCAACAAGGCGACGACGCTCGCCGGCGCCGACAGCGATCGCCGCAGGTTATCCAGCATCTTCCAGCGGCCGATCAGAGGCAGCGCGCTAGCGCGCTGACGATCGCTCGCGCTTTGATCATCCGCGGAGGCGTGGCCGCGACCGAGAATCCACGGCAGCAATTGCCAGTCGCCGCGCGCCCAGCGGTGCTGGCGTGCGGCGGCGACGTCGTAGCGTGATGGAAACTCCTCGACGACCTCGATATCGGAAACCAGGCCAGCGCGGGCGAAGGTCCCCTCGAAAAGGTCGTGACTGAGCAGCGTGCTTTCGGGCACGCGGCCGTCGAGCGCGGCTTCGAAGGCATCCACTTCGTAGATGCCCTTGCCTGTATAGGAGCCTTCGCCGAAGAGATCCTGATACACGTCCGATACGGCAGAGGCGTAAGGATCGATGCCGCTCATGCTGGAGACGATGCGCTGGAAGAGCGACCCCTCGCGACCGATTGGCAGCGAAGGCGTAATGCGCGGCTGCAACACGCCATAGCCTTCGACGACGCGTCGGGTGCCGGCATCAAACCGCGGATGGTTGAGCGGGTGCGCCATCTTGCCGACCAGCCGGCGGGCCGTTTCCCGCGGCATCCTGGAATCGGCGTCGAGTGTGATGACGTAACGGACGCCGGCAGGCGGGGCGGGAGGTAGGGTGTGAGGCGGTGCGCCGACAGCTACGAAGGTCGTATCGGTCGCGCCCCGGAGCAGCCGGTTCAACTCGTGGAGCTTGCCGCGCTTGCGTTCCCACCCGATCCACCGCCTCTGCCCGTCGTTCCAGACCCGCCGGCGATGGAACAGCAGGAAGCGGTCCCCGCCGGGCACCTGTCCATAACGGCGATTCAGGCGGGCGATACCCGCGGCGGCCGCGTCGAGGAGCGCGTCATCTCCTGCAACGGTCTCGGTCGCGGCGTCCGCCCAGTCCGAGAGCAGGGCGAAATGCAGTTCGTCTTCCGGACTTGCAAGGTGGTGGATCTCAAGACGCTCGATTTGCTCTTCGAGAGCGGCCTGGGTCGTGAGAAGGATCGGAACGGCGACCATCGTGCGCAGGTGCGACGGTACGCCGTTGCGGAGCTCCAGGCCCGGCAGGATCGTCGCGCCGAGCCCTCTCGTGACGCTGCGGTTCACGAGCGCCATCGCGGCATCGATCGACGGGATCAGCCCGAGAAACGCGAGGAGACCAAGCCACAGGCCGGTGATTCCCGCTTCCGCCAGCGCAAACAACGGCAAGGAAAGAAGGATCGCAGCGATCACGATGACGCTGCCGATATAGCCGCCGATGCCGATCCTTGCATTGAAACGACCGAGCCAGCTCCGTAAGGGAGCACGAAATCCGACGGTCGCCTCGAACGTGCGACGCCCCCCGCCGATCAGGTGATAACCGGGATCGCGCTTGCGGCCATTTGGGTCGCGCTCCCCGCGATGAACACCGTCGCCCTGTGCCTGATGCTCCGGATCGTTTGCGGCCAGAAGAGCCGCTCGCGCAATCTCCAGTTCCATCAGTTTCGAACCCCGCGCCAGCTCCTCGATCGCGCTGCGGTAAAGGTTGCGCGTCGGAAAATCCATGTCCGCGAAGTCGCTGCCGGACCGCAGCGTGTCATCGACAAGACTGACGCTCTCGACCAGCTCCGCCCAGTCGACGTCGGAGGTCAGGCGCATGCTCGTGATGATGTTGCGCACCGTCACGTTCGTCGCACCCTCTTTTTGGTGCTCGTTCCGGACGATCTCGTCGGCGGTTGTTCCCTGTGCCGCGAGGCGCTCCTCGAGCCAAATCAGAGCTCGCGTGACCTTCGGATCCTGCTCCCGCAGCCGTTGAACGAGCTGGACGGCGAAGGCCCCCGGCAAGGGTGCCTGTTCGTAATGCTGAAAGACAGAGCGGATCGACTCGGCCGGGTGCGCGTTCACGCCCAGGAGCCGGTCGGCCAGGGCGTCCGCTTCCCGGCGCGCGGCTCGGCCGGTCACGATGCGCTTGGCTCCTCGTCGAAGATTCTCCACGAGCACGATCCGCAGCGTGATCGCGACCGCCCATAACTCTCCGATCGTCAGCGGCTGAACGCGCTGGTAGGCGCGCACGAAACGGCGCAGCATCTCGGGGTCGAAGCGGCTGTCCATATGAGCGACAAAGGCCCAGGCCACGCCGAAGACCTGCGGATAGCCGGCGAAAGGTCCGGTGGTCAACTTCGGCAACTGCCGATAGTAGCCAGGTGGCAGATCGTCGCGAATTTCGCGGATCTGCCCTTCGACGAGATGGTAGTTGTCGAGCAGCCACTCGGCGGCCGGTGTAATGGCACGACCCGCGCCGACCGCACTTGCGACGGCGCGATAGGCTTCGAGCAGTACCGATTCGTTGTCCCTCAGTCGAACGGCGAGGGATCGCCCGGTCGTCGGCCTCGCCGTGACGGGTTGGGCCGCTGCAAGGCTCTCGGCATGCTGCTCGAGACGCTCGATACTGAAGAGCTCCTCGCGGATGGATTCTTCGTTATCCCATGGTGCAGCCTGCGACCCGCGCCCGAAGGCGCGAAGAATTGCCGATTTCATCTTCCGTCCTGGCCGGTATCTACTGGCCGCGGTGAACTACCGCGAGATTATGCGTCGCCGCTTCACGCAATGGCGTGAACTTGTCTACCTGCAGCCAGCGATCTAATCGGAAATGCGGGTCATCAGCGACAGTATCGCCCACGTGTCGACTTTTTCTGTTCATATCGATGTTAAGTTGACAGAACCCCAAAAACAAAGGCCGCGCGAGGCGGCCTTTGCTAGAACTCTCGCAGAACTGTTAGCGCACCATATGCCTGATGTGCATCCGCGCCACCGTCTCTTCAAACTTCTCAGCGATCTGCCGATAGCTCAACCCTTTGCGAATCACGCGCCCTTGGCGATCAAGCCCATCCTCGTGCAGCTCCCGAATCAAATCGATCTCGTGGTCGGTCAGCAGCGCCCGCGGGTGAGACTCGTTGATTCTCCGGCCGCGCTCGTTCAGGACAATCCGCCCGCGCGGTGCCTTTTTTACTTCGTTAAAATTGTTCCTAGCCATGGTGCGATCGGGTTGCGTTGCGGTCAAGCGGGCAGCGTGTTCATGCACCCTGCTCCGCCGCTCTTGCTCGAATTGCATTCGAACGTGCGACTACTTGTACTCGCGTTCACAGCGGGAGTCAAATCCATAGAGTTTTTTAGCGATCACTAAATTCGTTTAGCGATTGCTAAAGGGTTTAGCAAATGTCAGGCGCGCATTTCCCTATGCAGACTTCGAGGATTCTGGACGGTATTGTCATGGTGCCGGAAGTTTTGGCCAAGCCTATGCCAAGCGGTTGCGCTCGCGCACTCGCGCCCAAAGGACAAGTGATTCCGGTTATTGCTCTGGCCCCAGCACCCCCATCAACAAAAACCCCGCCGAAGCGGGGTCTAGGCATTTACGACTCAACTGCATGTGGCGGAATATTCAAGATCTATGACGGCCACATTGATTCCACGGTGGATACTATCCGTGCTGTTCGAGGCGCCGCTCAGTGCTAGTCTATTGGTTCCTTGATCGCTGCCAACTCAAACGGAAACTTTCTTCACCTTCGCCTCCCGCGGCGTCTGGAA
>DATHHZ010000618.1:0-2692 GCA_035316965.1 Burkholderiales bacterium
GCCGAGCTGTACGAGGCGCGCGGTGAGGACCTGTGGAAAACCCCGCGCGGGCCGAAGAACGCCTCGCTCGAGCGCTGCGACCTGGGGCTCGGACCCGGCGTGGTCAAAGGCGCCTACGTGCGGCTGCCGCGCTACTTCGCCGATACCGACCGCGTGCAGGACCTGGAGTCGCGCCTGGTCACGTGCATCGTGACGCTGCAAGGGTTCACTCCCGAAGAAGCCAGACGTAACCCGTTTTCCGGCACCGGAGTGCCAATGATCACGACGGATCCCTTTTCCGGCGTGGGTCGGCGATCGGTGATGACGGACCTGGTCGCCTGGATCGCGTCGGAGTCGCGCGGCATGAAGATCGTCCCGTCGATGTCCCATCCGAAAGAGCTTCTGGCTTATCGAGCCGGCGAAAAGCTTTTCTACTACCGCGCCGGACCGTATGACTTCGGCTGCGTCACCTGCCACGGCGAAGAAGGAAAGCGGATCCGGTTGCAGAATCTGCCGAAAATGACCAATGCCAAAGACGCGCAGCGCGCATTCGGCACCTGGCCTGGATACCGCGTCTCGGAAGGCGAGCTGAGATCCATGCAATGGCGAATGTGGGAGTGCATCCGTCAGATGCGCTTCCCGGAACTGGAGTTCGCTTCCGATGCGTCAATCGCGCTGATAACGTACCTCGCGAAGAAGGCCGAAGGCGGCACGCTCGACGCCCCGGCGATCAAGCGATAAAGGGGCGAAATGCAGCCGAAAATGATTCTGGCGCTTGCGCTTTGCGGTATCTGGGTCGCAGGATGCGCGACCCGGCCCTCCGATTCGGAGGCGGAGCGCGCGGTCGCCGAGATGATAAAAGCCTCGTTCAAGACGCGCGGCCAGGCGACGGTCGCTCGCCTGAACCAGGACGACGCGCAGGCGCTGTGCAGCAAGCACGCCGGAGAATTGCCGAAAGACGTGAGCGACGGGATCGAAAAAGCGCAACAGGCGACCCTCCGCTACCCGAGCTCGGGAAAACTCATGGGTGACTGGCGCCAAGGAGAACGCATCGCGCAGAGCGGCGTCGGCAGGCAATTCACCGACGACCCGGCCCGGCCGGCCGGCGGCAGCTGCTACAACTGCCACCAGCTCTCGAAGCAGGAGCTGTCTTTCGGCACGATCGGCCCGAGCCTCTACCAGTTCGGCAAGCAGCGTGGCGCGAGCGAGGCGATTCAGAAGTACACCTACGGCAAGATCTACAATTCCGAGGCGTTCTCGGCCTGCTCCAACATGCCGCGCTTCGGCCACAACGGAGTGCTGACCGAGGAGCAGATCACCCATCTCGTGGCGCTGCTGCTCGACCCGGATTCTCCGGTAAACAAGTGACGTTGCGGCGTATGCCGCAACGTCATCCCCGCGCAAGCGGGGATCCAGCGGCGTAAAAATCTCTGGATTCCCGCTTGCGCGGGAATGACGAGGGCCATGTCCCTGTCGCGTCGCGAATTCCTGCAAGCGCTCGCCGCGGCGGCAGCCGCCGGACTCAAGCTCGATGCGCGCTCGCAAACGGGGGACGAAGCGTTCTACGATTTGCCGCCTTTCGGCAACGTGTCGCTCCTGCACTTCACCGATTGCCACGCGCAGCTTTTGCCGCTGAGCTTCCGTGAGCCGAGCGTCAATCTCGGCGTCGGGGGGAGCAGGAACCTTCCGCCGCATCTGGTCGGCGAGGCATTGCTCAAGCATTTCGGGTTCCGGCCGGGAAGCCGCGAAGCGCACGCCTTTACTCACCTCGATTTTGCGCGAGCGGCGGAGAGGTACGGAAAAATGGGCGGCTTCGCCCATCTTGCCGCGCTCGTCAAGAAGCTGCGCGCAGAGCGTGGCGCGAGCCTCCTGCTCGACGGCGGCGACACCTGGCAGGGATCGGCGACCTCGCTGTGGACGCGGGGGCAGGACATGATCGAGGCGCAGAAGCTGCTCGGCGTGGATATCACGACCGGACATTGGGAGTTCACCTACGGCGCCGCGCGCGTCAAGGAAGTCGTGGAAAGGGATTTTGCGGGGAGGATCGAGTTCCTCGCGCAGAACGTCGAGACCAGCGATTTCGGCGACGCGGTGTTCAAGGCGTACACGATCCGCAGCCTGGGCGGTATTCCGGTCGCCGTGATCGGCCAGGCGTTTCCGTACACGCCGATCGCCCATCCGCGCCGTTTCGTCCCCGACTGGAAGTTCGGCATCGAGGAGCGGCGCCTGCAGAGCACCGTGGACGAAGCCCGGGGCAAAGGCGCCCAGGTCGTGGCGCTGCTCTCGCACAACGGCATGGACGTCGACCTCAAGCTCGCGCGGCGGGTCGCAGGGATCGACGTGATTCTCGGAGGCCACACCCACGACGGGGTGCCCGCGCCGGTGGTGGTGTCGCATGCAAGCGGCAAGACGCTGGTCACGAACGCAGGCTCGAACGGAAAATTCCTCGCAGTTCTCGATCTCGAGGTCCGGGGTGGCCGGATCGCGGGGCATCGTTACCGGCTGCTGCCGGTGTTCGCGAACCTCCTGCCCGCCGATCCCGAGATGGCGCGGCTGATCGCGACGCAGCGCGCGCCGTACACGGGCAAGCTCTCCGAAAAGCTCGCGGTGACCGAAACGCTTCTCTACCGCCGCGGCAATTTCAACGGCTCCTTCGACCAGCTGATCCTCGATGCCCTGATGGAAGCGAAAGACGCCGAGATCGCGTTTTCGC
>DATHHZ010000619.1:0-7150 GCA_035316965.1 Burkholderiales bacterium
AGGCGCCGCCACCGCTGAATCCACCGCCGCCCCCGCTGAAGCCGCCGCCCCCGCTGAAGCCGCCTCCACCGAAACCGCCTCCGCCCGACCAGCCGCCGCCGGGCCCGCTCGACCACCCGCCGCGGCGGCTGCCCATTCCATTGACGAGCGCGATGACGAATCCGATCAGCCCCCCGATGACTGCGAACGCGAGCACGCCAGCGGCCAGCCAAACGATGGCGGCTACGATCCCGCCGGAAATGCCGGCCCCGATGACGTGGCCGAAGAGGCGCCCGAAGATTGCACCGGTCACGACGAGTGCGACGAACAGCAGGAATATGGTCTGGAAATCGATCGGGCGATGAACACCGTTGATGATCACTCCAGACTTCGGCGCAGGCAGGCCCTCTCCCTGGATCAGCTTCATGAGCGCGTCGGTTCCTGCGGCGACGCCGCCGTAGAAATCGCCGGAACGGAAATGCGGCGCGATCACGTCGCTTACGACCCGCTTCGCGACGGCGTCGGGGATCGCGCCCTCGAGACCGCGGCCGACTTCGACGCGAAGCTTGCGGTCGTTCTTGGCGACGACGAGGATCACGCCGTCATCAATCTTCGAGCGGCCGATTTTCCAGGCGTCGGCGACGCGGATCGAGTACTCCTCGATGGTCTCGGGCTGGGTCGAAGGCAGCATCAGCACCGCGATCTGGCTGCCTTTGCCGCGCTCGAAATCGCTCAGGCGCGAATCGAGATCTCGAAGCTGGGATGCCGAGAGCGTCCCGGTGAGGTCGGTGACGTGTGCCTTGAGCGGCGGCACCCCGACCTCCGCGCGAGCGGAAACGAGGCCCGCGAGGAGAACGCCGGCCGCGACGAGGCCGAGCCAGCGTCTGCGCATGAGGGGATTACCGCTTAGCCGGCGCGCCGGGCTTGCCGAAATCGACCGTCGGCGGTTTGGAGATGGCTTTTTCGTCTTCGACGCTGAAGCTCGGCTTCACTTGGTAGCCGAACGCCATCGCCGTGAGGTTGACCGGGAACTGGCGTATGAGCACGTTGTATTCCTGTACGGCTTTTATGTAGCGGTTGCGCGCGACCGCGATGCGGTTCTCGGTGCCTTCGAGCTGCGCCTGCAAGTCGCGGAAGTTCGCGTCCGACTTGAGCTGCGGATAATTCTCGGCGACCGCGAGCAGCCGCGAGAGCGCGCTCGTCATTCCCGCCTGCGCCTGCTGGAAGCGCCGAAACGCGGCTTCGTCGTTCAGGAGCTCAGGCGTCGCCTGGATGCTGCCGACCCGCGAGCGCGCCTCGGTAACCTGGATCAGCACCTGCTGTTCCTGCGCCGCGAATCCTTTGACGGTGTTGACGAGGTTGGGAATCAGGTCGGCGCGCCGCTGATACTGGTTGAGGACCTCGGACCAGGCCGACTTGACCTGTTCGTCGCTTCGCTGGATGTCGTTGTAGCCGCAACCCGCCAACCCCGCGGTGATCAGGACAATGACCGCTGCAAGTAGCTTGCGCATGGATTCCTCCCTGAAAGTCGTGCCCCTAAACTGGGGACGCCGTGCGGGATTGCAAGGCCGCGACGCTGCGCCGGGCGAAGCACAAGTCTTCCCAGGCCTTGGCCTTGTCGGGAAGATTGCGCAGCAGATAAGCCGGGTGATAGGTCACGATAAGGGGCACGCCCTGATAGCGATGCAAGCGCCCGCGCAGGCTCGCAATGCTCGCCTCGGTGTTGAGCAGCGCCTGCACGGCAAAGCGCCCCATCGCGAGGATCAGTTTCGGCCGGATGAGCTCCAGCTGGCGCAGCAGATGGGGCGTGCACTGGGCGACCTCGAAGGGCTCCGGATTGCGGTTGCCCGGCGGACGGCACTTGAGCACGTTGCAGATGTAGACGTTCTCGCCGCGCGCGAGGCCGATCGCGGCAAGCATGTTGTCGAGCAGGCGGCCGGCCTGCCCCACGAAAGGTTCACCGCGCGCGTCTTCCTCGGCACCCGGCGCCTCGCCCACCAGCAGCCAGTCGGCCTGCTCGTCGCCGACGCCGAACACCGTTTGCGTGCAGGTCTTGCGCAAGCCGCAGGCCTGACAAGCCGCCACGGCGGTTTTCAACTCCGGCCAATCCATGCGCAGAATGCGCGCCGCGCGGTCATCGGCAAGATCGAGCTTGGCAGCCGCCACGAGCCCCGGAACGGGAGGAAGGATTTGCGGGGGACGACGCGGTGGCGGCGGTTTCAAAACCGCCGGCGCGCCCGAGCGGCTTTCCCCGGATTTTTTTTCCTGATCCGGAATCCCCGGTCCTAGCGCCCGCTTCGGCCCGCGCAGCTTCCACACGGGAGCGAGCCCCATCTCTTCCAGGTAGCGCTCGCTCCGCGCATTCATGGATCGAGTCACAGGTCGAGCGCCAAAACCAGCGCGTCCTCGCGGCCTCGATGCGCCGGATAGTATCCGCGCCGAACGCCGACCTGCTTGAAGCCATAGCCGGTATAGAGGCGCCGCCCCACCTCGTTCGTAGGCCGGACTTCGAGGAACAAGACCTTCGCCTCGTGCTCTCGCGCGATTCCGACCACGTGCTCGAGCAGGCTGCGCCCATGGCCCCGGCGCTGCGCATGGGCGGCGACGCTCAAGTTCAGAAGATGGGCTTCGCCCGCGGCAAGCAAGAGCACCGCATAACCGATCAGCCGTCTGCCATCGCGGTATGCAAAGCAGCCGTATCCGGCGCGCAGCGAGTCGCGGAAATTCCCGCGCGTCCAGGGAAATTCATAGAGGCTCTCCTCGATCTCGACCACCGCGCGAAGATCGGCCTCGCTCATCGGCTCGAGGCTGGGGGCAGGTCGCAGTACCGCGCTCATCAGCGTTCGCTCGTCTTGAGCGCGACCTTGTCGCGCAGATACTCCGGCACCGCCGCGGCGGCGTCCTTCGCTTCCCCCGCCGCAAAACGCGGGATTGCGAGTTTCAGCACCGCTCGCGCGGTCGAGGCCGCCTCGGGACGGATCGCCGAAACGCATTCTCCCAGCCGGGCCGCGAGGAGTTCGCGATAGGCGGCGAAACCGTCGCCACAACCGATCCAGTTCTCCCCGGGCACGAGGGGCACGGCTTCTGGCCGGTACACGCCGGGAGCGGAAACTTCTTCCCATCCGGCACCCGCCCTCCGGTAGGCGGCATGATACACCTCGCCCTTGTGCGCATCGACGCAGGCGATAATCCGGGAGCCTGCGGCCTCTTCCGCCGCTTCTTCCGATGCTTCTTCCGCCAGAGCGAGCAGAGTTCCGATTCCGACCACGCCGATGCCGCGCGCAAGAGCGAGCCCCTGAGTGACGCCCGCCGCAATGCGAAGGCCGGTAAACGAGCCCGGACCCGCACCGTAGGCAATGCCTTGGATCTGCGCGAATTCGAGCCGCGCCTCGACGAGCACTTGATCGACCATGTCGAGGATCCTCTCCGCGTGGCGCTGACCGGCGCGCTCGTGACGCGCAAACAGCGCTTCGCCGCGGCTTGCCGCTACCGAGCAGAAATCGGTGGAGGTATCGATCGCGAGCAGGTTCATCGGCGCCGAGGAATTCTATCGGATCGGAGAGCCGCCTGCGGCGCTTGACGCCGGGCGGTTCAGCCCCGATGATTGTGCCGGAAAATAAACATGCACCCGGAGGAAAACATGCGTGAATGGATCGCGCTGATTGCCCTGGCGCTCCTCGCCGGTCCCGCATTCGCGCAAGACGCGTATCCGTCGCGCCCGATCACGATGGTGATCGCGTTCCCCCCGGGCGGCGTCACCGACGTCACCGCGCGGCCCACCGCTCTGGCGATGGAAAAGGTGCTGAAGCAGCGCGTCATCATCGAGAACAAACCCGGCGCGGCGGGCGCCACGGGGAACGCGTATGTCGCCAACGCGAGGGCCGACGGATACACCGTGCTGATGGCGCTGTCGTCCATTTCGGTGATCCCCGAGGCGGAGCGTCTCCAAGGGAACAAGCCTCCCTACGAGCTGGCGCAGTTTGCGCCGATCGCGCTGATCTCGGCCGACCCCGTCGTCCTGGTCGTCCGCGACGAGGCGCCGTGGAAGAATGTCCGTGAATTCGTCGCCGACGCGCGCAACCGGCCCTCCAAGATCACCTACAGCTCCTCCGGAATCTACGGCGCGCTGCACATGCCTTTCACCCTCTTAGAGCACGCCACGGGGACGACCCTATGGCACGTGCCCTACAGCGGCGGCGGGCCGGCGCTGCAGGCCCTGCTCGGCTCGCACGTGGACGTGACCGTGGGCGGGCCGGCGATCATGATCGGCCAGATCAAGGCCAAGCGGCTGCGCCCACTCGCGAGCTTCGGGGACAAGCGCCTCGCCTCGCTTCCCGACGTGCCGACGCTCAAGGAGCTCGGGATCGACGCGGAGTACTACATCTGGGCGGGATTGATGACGCCCGTGGCGACGCCGCCGGCAATCCAGGAGGCGCTGCGGAACGCGGTACGCCAGGCGGTCCAGGATCCGGATTTCCGCGGGGCCATGGCCAGGATCGAGACCCCGGTCACCTATCTCGACGCGCCGGAGTTCCGGCAGTTCTGGGACACGGACGCGAAAAGGCTAGCCGAGGCGGTGAAGCGCACCCGTCCCGTCGAGCAGAAAAAGTGACGGCGCCGGCGAACGCCCGCGCCGTCATCCCCGCGCAAGCGGGGATCCAGGGACGTCGGAACGCCACTGGATTCCGGCTCGCGCCCGCTCCGCGGGCTTGGCCGGAATGACGATATGGCCGCCGCACAAGGCAAGGTCATCATCACCTGCGCCGTGACCGGCGCGATCCACACGCCGACGATGTCGCCGCATCTTCCGGTGACGCCGGAGGAGATCGCCGAAGGCGCGATCGGCGCGGCGCGGGCTGGCGCGGCGATCGTGCACCTGCACGCGCGCGAGCCCGCAGACGGCCGGCCGACGCAGGATCCGAAGATGTTCATGCGCTTCCTGCCGAAGATCAAGGCGGCCTCGGACGTCGTCGTCAATCTCACCACCGGCGGCGCGCCGACGATGAGCATCGAGGAGCGGCTGCAGCCGGCGCTGCAATTGAAGCCCGAAGTCGCCTCGCTCAACATGGGCTCGATGAATTTCGGGCTGTACGAGATGCTCGGGCGCTACAAGGACTGGAAGTACGACTGGGAGAAGCCCTACCTCGCCGGCAGCGATGAGCGCATCTTCAAGAATACGTTCCGCGACATCGCGCATATTCTCGAGTCCTGCAGCGGCAATGATACCCGCTTCGAGATCGAGTGCTACGACATCGGACACTTGTATACAGCGGCGCATTTCCTCGACCGCAAGCTCGTGAAGCCGCCGCTTTTCATCCAGTCGGTGTTCGGCATCCGCGGCGGAATCGGCCCGCACCCCGAGGACGTGATGCACATGAAGCGCACCGCGGATCGTCTGTTCGGCGACCAGTATCTGTGGTCGGTGCTCGGCGCCGGGCGCAACCAGATGTTCGTCGCCGCGATGTCGGCGGTCATGGGCGGCAACGTCCGCGTCGGCCTGGAAGACAGCCTGTGGCTCGGCCGCGGCACTCTCGCAAAAACCAATGCGGAGCAGGTCGCGAAGATTCGCCGGATTCTCGAAGAACTCGGGCTGCAAGTCGCGACACCCGACGAGGCGCGCGAGATGCTCAAGCTCAAAGGCGGACGAAACGTCGCATTCTAAAGGTGAAAGATCGATGAAGAGCTACAGGATCGCCGTCATCGCCGGCGACGGAATCGGAAAGGAAGTCGTCCCGGAGGGCGTGCGCGTGCTCGAAGCCGCCGGCAGGAAATTCGGCATCGAATTCAAGTGGGACGAATTTCCCTGGAGCTGCGAATACCGCCTGAAGCACGGGCGCATGATGCCCGAGGACGGACTGGCGGCGATCCGCGGACACGACGCCGTGTTCTTCGGCGCCTGCGGCTTTCCCGGCGTGCCCGATCACGTGTCTCTCTGGGAGCTGCTCATCCCGATGCGCCGCGGCTTCGATCTGTACGTCAACCTTCGCCCGGTGCGCCTGATGCCGGGCATCCAGTCGCCCCTCGCCGGACGCAAGCAGGGCGACATCGATTTCTGGGTGGTGCGCGAGAACACCGAAGGCGAATACTCGTCGATCGGCGGACGCATCTTCGAAGGCACGGAGCGGGAAACCGTGGTGCAGCAGAGCACCTTCACCCGCCAGGGTATCGACCGCATACTCAAGTACGCGTTCGAGCTCGCCAAGAGCCGCCCGAAGAGGCATCTCACCTCGGCCACCAAATCGAACGGAATCTCGATCACCATGCCCTATTGGGACGAGCGCGTCCGCGCCATGAGCGCGCGCTACCCCGAGGTGAAGACCGACCAATACCACATCGACATCCTCACCGCGCATTTCGTGCAGCACCCGGACTGGTTCGACGTGGTGGTCGGGTCGAACCTCTTCGGCGACATCCTCTCCGACCTCGGCCCCGCCTGCACCGGAACCATCGGCATCGCGCCCTCGGGCAACATCAATCCGGAGCGCGAATTCCCTTCGGTGTTCGAACCGGTGCACGGCTCGGCGCCGGACATCGCGGGCAGGAACATCGCAAACCCGATCGGACAGATCTGGTCGGGCGCGATGATGCTCGAGCACCTCGGGCACCAGGACGCGGGCGAGGGGATCGTGCGCGCGATCGAGCGCGTGCTGGCGGAGGGCCCGCGCACGCGCGACATCGGAGGCAAGGCCTCGACCAGCGACGTCGGCAAGGCGATCGCCGCAGCGCTCTGAGGTGGAAGAGAATCAGGGCCGGTTCTGACCGGCGGTGCGCTCGCGGTAGATGTCGCGGCCGTGGTCGTGAACGTCGCGCCGCAGTTGCCGGCGCTGCTCGGGAGTCATGCGCGCGTCGCGATTCGCGTCGCGGTTCGCGTCGCGCGCCGGCACCTGCTGAGGCGGCGTCGGGCGTCCCGGCGCGCCGCGACCGATGCCCCGGCCGCCCTGGCCCTGCTGGGCCGCCGCCGGAAGCGAGGTCAGCAGAATCAGGGCAACAGCACCCAGTGCGATCAGGAACCTCACGCTCGCCTCCATGAAACCCGTCATTCTCCCGGCAGTGTGCGCAGATTAGCCGGCGTTTGTAAGTTATTTGCGACGACCGAGCCGGCGATTGTAACAACTTGTTTCCGAACCCTGCTGGGCAATGCGCGGTTACGTTCGTCATGCGGCCGCGTCGC
>DATHHZ010000620.1:0-2994 GCA_035316965.1 Burkholderiales bacterium
CTTTCCAGGAACTCGCTGAAAAGATCCAACGCTATCTTCGGGAACAGATGCTCCAGTGGCGCGAGCGTTATCCCGGAGTCGAAGACATGCACGTCGCCGTCATGGGCTGCGTCGTCAACGGGCCCGGTGAAAGCAAGCGCGCCAATATCGGCATCAGCCTTCCCGGGTCCGGCGAGCGCCCGGTCGCGCCGGTCTACGTGGATGGCGTGAAGACAGTGACTCTCAAGGGCGAGTCGATCGCCGAAGACTTCAAACGTCTGGTGGACGATTACGTGGCTGCCACCTACGCGGGTGACGCCGCGGCACGTGCACGGCTCGCCGCGCCGGCAAAGAAGGGCCAGAGCGGCGATGGCGAAGCAGACAGCAACGACAAGACCATTCCCGTCCGGGCAACTCACTAGATCTTTTGACGGCGGCCGGCGCTGCCGCCAAGAAGCGTCATGAACAAGAATATTCAGGCCATCCGCGGGATGAACGATATCTTGCCGGAGGAGGCGAAATTTTGGATTTTTCTCGATAGCGCAGTCGCCGGCCTGCTTGCCGACTACGGCTATGGGAATATGCGCTTGCCCGTGGTCGAGGCGACTCAGCTGTTCAGCCGCTCCATCGGCGAGGCTACCGACATCGTCGAGAAGGAGATGTACACCTTTCCCGACCGCAACGGCGACAGTCTCACACTGCGCCCGGAAGCGACTGCCGGCATCGTGCGTGCGGCAATCGAGCATAGTTTGCTCTACGATGGGCCAAAGAAAGTCTGGACTAGCGGTCCAATGTTCCGTTATGAGCGGCCACAGAAGGGACGATATCGGCAATTCCATCAGATCGATGTCGAGGCTCTGGGTTTCGCCGGGCCGGATGTCGATGCCGAGCAAATCGTCATGCTCGCCCGTTTGTGGAAGCAGCTCGGCATCGCCGACGTGGAACTGCATATCAACTCCATAGGCGACGCTGGAGCGCGGGCGCGGCACCGAGTCGATCTGGTGAAGTACTTCGAAGCGCACTTGGATCAATTGGACGAAGACGCCCGCCGCCGCCTGCACTCCAACCCGCTGCGCACGCTGGACAGCAAGAATCCCCGCCTCCAGCATCTGGTAGAAGCCGCGCCGAAACTGGCCGACTATCTCGACGATACCGCTCGTGAACACTTCACAGTGCTGCAGGCATTGCTCGACGCGGCCGGTATAGGCTTCGTGGTCGATCCGCGCCTGGTGCGCGGCTTCGATTACTACAACCGCACGGTGTTCGAGTGGATCACGACTCGCCTGGGATCGCAGGGAACGATAGCCGGCGGAGGGCGCTACGACGGGCTGATCGAGCAGCTGGGCGGCAAGGCCGCGCCCGCCTGCGGCTTTGCCATGGGCATGGAGCGCATCGTGCTGCTGATGAAGGAGTACCAATTCGTCGCTCCGGCTCGCCCAGCCGACGCATATATTGTCTACGTCGGTGACGGGACCGCTGCGCGGGCGCTGCACCTCGCCGAGAGCCTGCGCGACGCCGGTCTCATCGTGCTCATGCACGCCGGAGGCGGCAACATCAAGACACAAATGAAGAAGGCCGACGCGAGCGGAGCGCGCTTTGCTATCATCATCGGCCCCGAAGAACTGGCTGCCGGTGAAGTCAGCCTGAAACCTCTGCGTGCGGCGGACGTCCAAGTGCGGGTCGCACCCGCACGCGTGGCCGGAATCATCCAACAGAGAGCTTGAGCGCTCGTCACAAAAACCGGGAAACCACATGGCGACATACGATCTCGAAGAACAGGAACAGCTCGCCGCCCTGAAAGCCTGGTGGAAGGACCACGGCGGCGCGATCATTCTCGGTACCACGCTCGCGCTCGCGGCTATCGGAGCATGGATCGGTTGGACACGGTATGAACGCTCACAAGCCGCGCAAGCCGCCGTGCTGTACGACACGCTGCAGAAGGCGGCGCGCGCCAACGATCTCAAGACGACCCGGGAGATTGCGGGAGCGATTCTGGAGAACTTTCCGCGTAGCGCTTACGCGCCGCTCGCAGCCTTGGTTTCTGCCAAAGTCCAGTTTCAAGCGGGAGACCCGAAGACCGCGCGCGCGCAGCTTCAATGGGTCATCGAGCACGCCAGGAGCGATGAGATACGCTCGATCGCCACATTGAGGCTGGCAAGCGTATTGCTCGACGACAACGAGCCCGACGCAGCACTGAAAATTCTCGAAGCAAAGCCTCATCCGGGTTTCGAGGCCCTCTATGCCTCGCAGCGCGCGGACATTCTCGCCACGCAGAAGAGACGCTCCGAAGCGCGAGCCGCCTATAAAGCCGCGCTGGAAAAGGCCGGACCGGGGCCGCTGCGCGATGCGCTGCGACTCAAGCTCGAGGCGCTTGGAGAACGCTGATGCGGCGGCTCTTCCTCGCCGGCGCGATGCTGCTCGCCGGCTGTTCAGGTTCGGCCGGACCGAAGATGGCTGCATTGTCGGAGTTGCCCGCAAGCATTCCGGTGCGCACGCTGTGGCAGGCGAGCGTTGGCGACGCGGGAGACGCCATATTGTTTCCCGCGCTGGCGGTCGACGGCGTCTACGCCGCGGCCCAGGACGGTACCGTCGCCCGCTTTGAAGCGTCGACCGGGCAGGAATCGTGGCGGGTCAATGCGGGCCGCACGCTTTCCGGCGGAGTGGGCTCCGACGGCACCCTCGTAGCGGTCGGAACGTTCGACGGCGAAGTCATCGCGCTCGATGGACGTTCGGGCGAAGCGCGATGGCGCGCGCGCGTATCGAGCGAGGTCCTCTCGGCGCCCCTGGTGACGGGGGATCTGGTGATTGTCCGCAGCGCCGACGGGCGCCTATTCGCGCTCGACGCGAAGGACGGCAGGCGGCGCTGGCTGTACCAGCGATCGAGTCCGCCTCTCTCGGTCCGGTCCCCTGTGGGAATGGTCGCCGACCGGGGTTATCTGCTCACCGGGTTTGCCGGAGGTAAGCTCGTGTCGATCGCGCTTGCCAACGGCAATGTGCGCTGGGAGGCGACCGTTG
>DATHHZ010000621.1:0-2881 GCA_035316965.1 Burkholderiales bacterium
CCGAGCTGATCGCGCTCGCGAAGAGGAATCCGGGCACGCTCGCCTACGCGACGCCGGGGAGCGGTACCGCGATGCACCTGTCGGTCGAGATGCTGCAGACGAGCACGGGCATCGACCTCGTGCACGTGCCCTACAAGGGCGGCGCGCCCGCGCAGCAGGACGTGGTCGCCGGGCACGTGCCGATATTGATGGACGTGCTCTATGCGGTCCAGCCGTTGATCAAATCCGGAAAGATCAAGGTGCTCGCGCTTCTTTCTCCGCAGCGTGCGCCGGACGCGCCGGACTACCCTGTGGTTTCTGAATCCGTGCCCGGCGTGAGCGCGCTCTCCCTCGTCGGCATCGTCGCGCCCGCCGCCACGCCGCGGGACTTGGTACGCAAGATCGGCGCCGACATCGCCCGCGCCGTCAAATCCTCCAACCTCACCGAGCGTATGAAGCAGCAGGGCATGGAACCGGTCGGCTCGACGCCCGAGGAGTTCGACGCGCTCATCAGCAGCGAGATCGACAAATGGGCGAAGGTAGTGAAGCTCTCGGGTGCGAAGGTCGATTAGTCGTTCAGGGGACGAAATCGTCCGGTGCTCCAGGCGGGATCGGCGGATGTTGTTTCAGACTTTCCTGAAAATTACGAATCAGACGAAGCATCGGGCCGCGCACCCAGTTCGCATTTTGATAGCCGATATCGCTCTCCTCCTTGGGATCCTGGATCAGATTGAAGATCCACGGGGTCTCGAGGCGAATCGGGCCCACGTTGGGCTCCGTCTCCCAAACGAGGTGCATTTTCCACTGGCGCCATTTTACGGCGCGCATTTCGTTCTTGATGTAGTAGACGAATCCTTCGCGATTCGACTTCGGCTGGCGACCCAGGAAGAAATCGAGCTGATCCACGCCATCAATCGGCCGATCGGTCGGCGCGCGCGCGCCGACCACGCGTGCAAGCGTCGGGTAGAGGTCGGTGACGTGGACGATCTCGTCGGTCACGACGCCCGCTGGCACGCGTCCCGGCCAGCGCAGCATGAACGGCACGCGCAGCGAACCTTCCATCGCCGTATGGTAGGTGCCGACCCATGGGCCCGCGGTGCCGCGCCACGGCCGGCGGAATTCGGGGCCGTTGTCGCTGCCGAAGAAGACAACGGTGTCCTCGCGTAGCTGTAATGCGTCGATCTCGTCGAGGATCTGTCCGACGCGGTGGTCCATTTCGGCCATCGAATCGGCGAATTCGCCCCAGCCGGTCTTGCCGATGAAGTCCCGGTGCGGAATCGTCGGATAATGAAGCTGCGTGAGCGGGACGTACAGAAAGAACGGCTTTTTCGTTTTGCTTTGCCGGCGCATGAAATCGTTGCTGCGCGCGACAAGCTCGGCGTCGATGCGCCGGCGCATTTCGAGATCGTAGACTTCCACGTTGCGCGCGGGCTCGCCGCTGCGGCCTTCCATCACGTGCGGAATTTCAACGACTGACGGATCGAAGCCCGGCGTGCTGGTGAACATGCTTTCGTTGGTCGTGCGCGGGATCCCGTACCACTGGTCGAACCCGCGATCCTTCGGGTAGCGTCCCTCGCGGTCGCCCAAGTGCCATTTGCCGAACATTGCTGTCGCGTACCCGCGACCGGAAATGAGCTGTGCGAGCGTGATCTCCCATGGGTGTATGCCTTGCGGCAACCCTGCCGGCACGGATTGCAGCGCGCCGGTGCGGATAGGATGGCGGCCGGTCATCAGCGCGGAACGCGTCGGGACGCAATCGCTCTCGACGTTGAAGTTGAGAAATCGCAGCCCCTCGGAGGCGAGCCGGTCGATGCGTGGTGTGGGCGCGCCGCGCAGCGCTCCCCCGCCGTAGCAGCCCAGCTCGCCCCAGCCGAGATTGTCGGCCAGGATCAGTACGATGTTCGGCAGCCGGGGATCGGTTGAATCAGTCAAGGTGCGGCGACGGGGATCCTAAGTTTCATGCGCAATTTCGGCCGAGGGCCCGACTGCTAATTGATCTTGATTTTCAACTCGTGCACGAGCCGACCGTAGCTCTCGTAGTTGGCTCGCACAAGCTTGGAAAATTCCTCGGGTGTGCTGCCGACAGGCTCGAGCGCCGCCTCAGCAAAGCGTTCACGGATTTTGGGGTCGGAGAGCGCCTTGACGATCTCGGCGTTGAGGCGCGCGACGATTTGATTCGGCGTCCGCGCGGGAACGAATACGCCTATCCACTGTTCAAGAACGAGCCCCTTGATGCCCGCCTCCTCGTACGTCGGCACGTCAGGTAACGTCGGCGCGCGTGCACGCGTGCTCTGTGCGAGCAGCGCGATCTTGCCCGCCTTGTAATGCGGAATCAGTGGCGCAGAGCCGAGTGAGGCAAGCGGCACCTGGCCTGCAATGAAATCGCTGATCGCCTGCCCGCCGCCCTTGTACGGCACGTGGGTGAGCTTGATCCCGGCAAGGCTCGCGAACCATTCCGCAACAATGTGCTGCTGGGAACCCGCCCCGGAGGTTGCGTAGGGAATGCCGGGTTTCGCTTTCGCGAGCGCGATCAGCTCGGCGAGCGACTTCACGCCGAGCGAGGGATGCGCGGCGAGCACCACCGGCTGGCGCAAGTGTTGTGTCACCGGAATGAAGTCCTTGACCGGGTCAAAGCTGAGCTTGGGATAGAGGTGCGGCGCCGCCGTGAGCGTATCGCTGAAGGAAACTACGGTATAGCCGTCGGGCGCGCTCCTGGCCGCGATCTCCGTACCGATGATGCCCGACGCGCCTGGACGGTTTTCGACCAGCACTTGCTGGCCGAACGCGCGCGACAGTTTTTCCGCGATCAGGCGTGCCGCGATGTCGTTGGAACCGCCGGGTGGAAGAGGCACGATCCAACGGATCGGCTTTACTGGATATTGAGCCGACGCAGGGACCGGAG
>DATHHZ010000622.1:0-6100 GCA_035316965.1 Burkholderiales bacterium
CCTGGGGCAGCAATCATGTGCGCTACGTCATGCCCGAGATGGTCTTGAGGGTGACCGCCGATTACTCGATCACCGCGATCCTCGAGGAGACGCCCGTGGTGCTGCGCGAGCCGGTGTCGGTCGTGCTCGGAACCGACGAGACGCTGCAGGGCGCCCCCGCGGAAGTGTTTCGCCGGTTCCTCGACGACACCGCCGCCTACTGGCGGGCCTGGGTGCGGAATCTCGGCATCCCGTACGAGTGGCAGGAGAGCATCATCCGCGCGGCGATCACCTTGAAACTCAACGCGTACGAGGATACCGGCGCGATCATCGCGGCGGTGAGCACCTCGATCCCGGAGTCGCGCGGCAGCGGCCGGAACTGGGATTACCGGTATTGCTGGCTGCGCGACGCATACTTCGTCGTGAATGCGTTGAACCGGATGAACGCGACGCGACCCATGGAGCGCTACCTCGACTACATCATCAATATCGCCACGAGCAGCAACGGTCGTGACCTGCAGCCGGTCTACGCGATCAGCGGAAAGGCGGGGATCGAGGAGCGCGAAATCGGATCGTTGCCCGGCTACCGCGGCATGGGGCCGGTGAGGGTCGGCAACCAGGCGTATTCCCAGGTCCAACACGACGTCTACGGTGCGGCGATCCTCGCCGCGGCGCACGTGTTCTTCGACGCGCGGCTCGCGCTGCGCAGCGACGAGTCGCTGTTCCGCCAGCTCGAGCAGCTCGGCGAACGGGCCGCAGCGCTCTTCGACCAGCCCGATGCCGGCCTGTGGGAGCTGCGCGGGACGAAGCGCGTGCATACCTTCTCGAGCGTCATGTGCTGGGCGGGGTGCGACCGCCTCGCGAAGATCGCCGCGCGCATCGGGCTCGCGGACCGCGCGCGCGCGTGGCGCGAGCGGGCCGACGCGATGCATTCGGCGATCTGCGGGCGCGCCTGGAACGCGAAGCGCAAGACCTTCACCGCCACTTTCGGCGGCGAGGACCTGGACGCGAGCCTTCTGCTGCTCCACGAGCTCAATTTCATGCGCGCCGATGACCCGCGCTTCGCCTCGACGGTCCACGCGGTCGAGCAGGAGCTGCGTCGCGGCGAATTCCTGTTTCGCTACAGCGCGCCGGATGACTTCGGTGTTCCGGAGAACGCCTTCGTGATCTGCACTTTCTGGTATATCGACGCCCTGTCCGCGCTGGGACGCAAGGAAGAGGCTCGTGCACTGTTCCAAAGCATCCTCACTCGCTGCAACCGCCACGGACTTCTGTCCGAGCACGTCGATCCGCGCACCGGCGAATTGTGGGGGAACTTTCCACAGACCTACAGCATGGTGGGCATGATCAATTCCGCAATGCGTCTCAGCATCCCCTGGGACGAGGCTTATTGAATTTCCCGACGCCGTCCCTGCAATGATACGGATCGGGGTGGACATCGGCGGAACCAAGATGGAAATCGCCGCGATCGACGAATCAGGCTCGGAGCTGCTGCGGCGCCGCACGCCCGCACCCGGAGGAGGCTATAACGAGGCGATCCGCGCGATCACGGAATTGGTCCTCGAGGCCGAAAGAACGCTGGTTGCGCGCTGCTCGGTAGGCATCTGCACCCCGGGCGCGGTTTCGAGCGCGTCGGGAACTCTCAAGAACGCCTACGCGAGCGTGCTGAACGCCATGCAGGTCAAACCCGACCTCGAGCGCCTGCTCGGCCGTGAGGTGCGCTTCGCCAACGACGCCAACTGCTTCGCGCTCTCCGAGGCGATCGACGGGGCGGCAAAGGGGGCGCGGGTCGTATTCGGCGTGATTCTCGGCACCGGCGTGGGCGGCGGAGTCGTCGTCGACGGCCGCGTCATCGAGGGCGCAAACGCGATTTGCGGCGAGTGAGGACACAATTCGCTGCCGTGGCCGGTGCCCGAAGAAATGCCGGGCCCCCGCTGCGCGTGCGGTCGCAACGGGTGCATCGAAGCCTTCCTGTCCGGTCCGGGACTTGTCCACGATCACCTGCTCGCGACGGAAGAGGCGCGCGAGCCAGCCGATATAGTCGCGCGCGCCGAATCGGGCGATCGCGGCTGCGCCGCGACGCTCAAACGCTACGAGGAGCGGCTCGAGCGCGCGCTGGCGAGCGTCATCAATCTGCTCGATCCCGATGTCATCGTGCTCGGCGGCGGGCTATCGAACACCGATCGTCTGTACCGCGACGTGCCCGCGCGCTGGAGCCGTCACGTCTACTCGGACACGGTCGTGACCCGGCTGGTGAAGGCGGCACACGGCGACGCGAGCGGAGTGCGTGGCGCGGCGCGCCTTTGGTGACGCCGGTTCGATCAGGCGCGCACCAGAACGATATGCACGCGGTACGGCCCGTGCGCGCCGAGCACGATCGTCTGATCGATGTCGGCGGTGCGGGACGGCCCCGACACGAAATTGACCGCGCGCGGCAGTTGCCGGAGCTCGTCGCGCGCAAGCGACCATGCGTCCTCCATGTGCGCCACGATTCGGCCCGCGGAAACCACCGCGACGTGCGTCTCCGGCACGAGGCTCACCGTGGCAGGCGTGTCCGGCCCCGAGGCAAGCATGAGCGTTCCCGTCTCGGCGATCGCGGCGAACGCGCCCGTCACGCCGACGACATCGTCGCCGTTCGCCGCGCGCGGTTCGAGCGCGAGCCCCGCGCTTTTCCAGTCGAGATGCGCGAGCTGCGGCCACGCGCACCCGGCCAGGGAAAGGCCGCCCCCTTTCAGGTATCGCGCCACGGCTGCGGGAACGTCGGCCTCGGAGGCAACCTCCTCGGTCGTGCTCTGCATAGACTCGGCCCGGGCGCGGAAGCGGGCAACAAGATCCGCATCGACCGGCGGCAGCGTCCCCCGCGGGTGGGCGCGCAAATAGGTCTCGACCGCCTCCAGCTCGGCCTGCGAGGGCCTGCTTCCGCCGTGGCCCTGCGCCTTGCGGATGCGCGCAAGAATTTTTTCCCTTGCACTCAATCGAGCGCTTTCACGATGTCTTCGACGACCTTCTTGGCGTCGCCGAACACCATCATGGTCTTGTCCATGTAAAAAAGCGGGTTGTCGAGGCCCGCATAGCCGGCGGCCATGCTGCGCTTGTTCACGAGCACCGTGCGCGCCTTGTGCGCTTCGATGATGGGCATGCCGTAGATCGGGCTGCCTTTCTCATGGGCGAGCGGATTGACCACGTCGTTTGCGCCCAGCACGAGCGCGACGTCGGTCGTGCCGAGCTCACCGTTGATGTCCTCCATCTCGAACACCTGATCGTACGGCACTTCGGCTTCGGCAAGAAGCACGTTCATGTGCCCCGGCATCCGGCCCGCGACCGGATGGATCGCGTAGCGCACGTTCACGCCCTTCGCGATGAGCTTCTGCGCCATCTCCTTCACCGCGTGCTGGGCGCGCGCGACCGCAAGCCCGTAGCCCGGCACGATGACCACCGATTCGGCGTTGGCGAGCAGGAAAGCGGCATCCTCCGCCGACCCGGAGCGCACCGTCTTGTCGCCGGCGCCGGCGGCGGCCGCGCCTTCGGCCGCGCCGAACCCCCCCATGATCACCGAGATGAAAGAGCGGTTCATCGCCTTGCACATGATGTAGGAGAGGATCGCCCCGGAGGAGCCGACCAGGCTTCCTGCGATGATGAGCATGGTGTTGTTGAGCGAGAAGCCGATTCCTGCCGCGGCCCAGCCCGAGTAGCTGTTGAGCATGCTGATCACCACCGGCATGTCGGCGCCGCCTATGGGGATGATGATGAGCAGGCCGAGCGTGAAGGCGATCCCGAGCATGACGAGAAACGGCATCCAGGCCTTGCCCTCGGCGAGGAAGAACGCGAGGCCGAAGCCGATCATCACGATCGCCAGAATCAGGTTGAGCAGATGCTGGCCCTTGTATATCACGGGCGCGCTGGAGAAAAGGCGGAACATTTTCCCGAGGCCTGCGAGCTTGCCGAAAGCGATCACGCTGCCCGAGAACGTGATCGCGCCGACGAAGCTGCCGATGAAAAGCTCGAAGCGATTGCCGCGCGGCAAGGGATCGTGCTCGCCGAATGCCGAGGGGTTGTTGACCACGGCGACGGCTATGAGCACCGCCGCCATGCCGACCAGCGAATGCATCGCCGCGACCAGCTGCGGCATCTGCGTCATCTGCACGCGCCGCGCCACGAACACTCCGATCATGCCCCCGATCGCGCCGGCAATGAGGACGAATGCAATTTTCTTGGTGATGGCGAGCGTGACCAGGATCGCGATCGTCATGCCGATCATGCCGAAGAGGTTCCCGCGCCGCGCCAATACGGGCGACGAAAGCCCCTTCAGAGCCAGGATGAACAGGACGCTCGCGGTGAGGTACCAGAGCGCGAGCTGATTGGCGCTCATGCTTTTTCCTTCTCCGCCTTCGGCGCCTTCTTCCTGAACATCTCGAGCATGCGCTGCGTCACCAGGAAGCCGCCGAAAACGTTCACCGAGGCGAGTCCCACGGCCACGGCGCCAAGGATCGCGCCGAAGTCCGTCTCGTAGGGGCCGGCAGCGAGAATTGCGCCGACGATGATGACGCTGGAGATGGCGTTGGTCACGCTCATGAGCGGCGTGTGCAAGGCGGGCGTCACGTTCCAGATCACGTGATAGCCGACGAACACCGCCAGCACGAACACCACGAGGTTGATGACGGTCGGGTCGATGGTTCCGGTCATGTTCAGCCCTTCTTCACGACTTCGCCGTTGATGCAGACAAGGCTTGCGGCGATGATCTCGTCGGAGCGATCGAGCTTCAGCTCGCCGGTTTTCGGATCGACGAGGAGATTCAGGAAGTTGAGCAGGTTCCTCGCGTAGAGCGCGCTCGCGTCCGCCGCGACCAGCGCCGGCAGGTTGGAGATGCCGATGAGCTTCACGCCGTGCTTGACCACGATCCTGTCTTTTTCGGTCAGCGGGCAGTTGCCGCCCTGCTCGATCGCCATGTCGACGACCACCGAGCCCGGCTTCATCGCGCGGACGGTCTCCTCCTTCAGGAGGACGGGCGCCGGGCGGCCGGGAATGAGCGCCGTGGTGATGACGATGTCCGCGGCCTTGGCGCGCTCGTGAACGAGCTCCGCCTGGCGGCGCATCCAGTCGATCGGCATGGGCCGCGCGTAGCCGCCGACGCCTTGCGCGATCTCGCGCTCCTCGTCG
This sequence comes from Burkholderiales bacterium, assembly GCA_035316965.1. Taxonomy (GTDB): domain Bacteria; phylum Pseudomonadota; class Gammaproteobacteria; order Burkholderiales; family SG8-39; genus VBDM01. The sequence goes on from DATHHZ010000622.1 coordinate 5,137, forward strand.
GTGAGATAGGGAACGTCGAGGAATTTCGCGCCGAGCGACTCGATCTGCTCCTTCACCGCGGGGCGCACGTCGGACGCTTCGATCACCGCCCCCAGGCGCTTCGCCGTGGCGATCGCCTGCAGCCCCGCGACGCCCGCGCCGAGGACCAGCACGCGCGCAGCTTTCACCGTTCCCGCCGCGGTCATGAGCATGGGCATGAAGCGGCCGTATTCGTTCGCGGCGAGGATCACCGCCTTGTAGCCGCCGACGTTCGCCTGCGAGGAGAGCACGTCCATCGACTGCGCGCGCGTCGTGCGCGGCAGCCATTCCATGGCGAAGCAGGTGAGCCCCGCGCCGGCATAGGATTCCATCGTCGCGCGGTCGTAGGGATTGAGAAGGCCGACCACGATTGCGCCGCGCTTGAAGAGGCCCAATTCCCCGTCCTGCGGACCTCTCACCTTGAGCACGATGTCGGCGGCAGAGAGTTCTTTCGCGCTCGCAACGATTTTTGCGCCGGCCGCCTCGAAATCCCTGTCGGGAACGCTCGCCGCGACGCCCGCTCCGGACTGCACCAGGATCGCGTGGCGCCCGCCCGCGGCGAGCTTCTTGACGGTCTCGGGAGTCGCGGCGACGCGCGTCTCCCCCGCGCGGGTTTCCGCGGGGATGCCGATGTTCATGGATTTTTTCTCTGGCGGCCGAAACGAAGTCCGATGATACACGGCCTCGTATAATCGGCTCAACTCGACAAGGAGAAGTCATGACCATCAAGGTGCGGCGGGTGGTGACCGGGCACGACGGCAAGGGACGCGCCGTCGTGAAGATCGACGAAGTCTCGAAGAACATCGTGTCGAACCGGCCCGGGGCCTCGGCGTGCGTCGTCTGGACCACCGACACCAATCCAGCCGACAACTCGAACGATTCCGACCCTTCCACCAAAAAGATCGGTACCACGCTTCTCGGCGGAACAGTTTTCCGCGTCATCGAG
>DATHHZ010000623.1:0-7031 GCA_035316965.1 Burkholderiales bacterium
CGGGTCATGAGCTTCCACGGCGCGGAGTGGCTGGAGCGCCCCGAGCGCGTCGTGGAGGAACGGCCGGAGCTATTGCTCTCCGCGCTCGAGCTCAAGCCCGGCATGACGGTCGCCGACATCGGCGCGGGCACCGGCTACTACTCGTGGCGCATGGCGCAACGAGTGGGCGCGAGCGGGACCGTATACGCGGTGGACATACAACCCGAGATGATCAGGCTCCTCGAGCAGCAGATGTCGCGGCGCCGCGCGGCCAACGTGAAAGCGGTGCTCGGCACGCTGACCGATCCGGGGTTGCCGCCCGCGAGCATCGACCTCGCGCTGATGGTGGACGTCTATCACGAGTTCGAATATCCGTACGAAATGCTCGCCGCCATCGTGCGCGCGCTCAAGCCCGGCGGGCGGCTGGTGTTCGTCGAGTTCAGGGCCGGCGATGCGGCCGTGCCGATCAAGCCTTTGCACACCATGACCGACGCGCAAGTGCGCAAGGAGGCCGCGGTGCACACGCTGGAGTGGGTGAAGACCGCGAGCGACCTGCCTTGGCAGAACGCCGTCGTTTTTCGCAAGCCATGAAGACTCAGCGTCTTCTCATCGTACTGCTCGCCGCTGCGGCGCTCTCCGTCTCCGCGCAGCCTTATCCCTCGAAGCCGGTGAAGCTCGTTGTGTCCTCCGCCGCCGGAGGATCGCCCGACCTGCAGGCGAGGATCTACACCCAGCGCATGACGCAGCTCTACGGCTACGTCTGGGTGATCGAGAACCTGCCGGGGGCCGGGGCCAATATCGCGCCGGAGCGCGTGGCAAAGGCGCCCGCCGACGGCTACACCCTGCTCATGGCCTCAGCGGGGCCGCTCTACTTCAATCCGACTCTGTATACGAAGCTTCCCTACGACATCCAGCGTGACTTCGATCCCATCACGCAGGTGTCGAACGTGCCCAACATCCTCGCGGTGCACCCGAGCGTCCCGCTTCACTCAGTGAAGGAGCTGATCGCCTACGCCCGGGCCAACCCGGGCAAATTGCGCTTCGGCTCGCCGGGCAGCGGCAGCTCCCAGCATCTGGCGGGAGAGCTGTTCAAGAAGATGACCGGGGCCGACATGCAGCACGTTCCCTACAAGTCGGTCGCGCAGATGACCACCGAGCTGGTGAGCGGACAGTTCGAGCTGTCGTTCAACAACGCGCCGCTCGTCCTGCCCTTCATGAAAGGCGGCAGGCTGCGCGCGCTCGCGGTCACGACGAAGACCCGGCTCGCGCTCGCGCCCGATATCCCGACCCTGGACGAATCGGGCCTCACCGGTTTCGAGGTCGGCGGCGGATCAGGCGTGCTCGCGCCGAAAGGCACGCCCGCGGCGATCCTTAAGAAGCTCGAGACCGACCTGCGCAGCGTCCTCAACTCGGCGGAAGTGCGCGAGCAGTACGCCGCCAACGGCTTCATCGCCGTCGGCTCGAGCTCGGCGGAATTCGCCGCCTACATGAAAAGCGAGATCGCGCGCTGGGCGCCGCTGATCCGCGCGACCGGCGCGACCGTCGATTGATCGCGCGGGCTTTTCGCGAGTGGGGCGTGGCCGAAGCAGCGTGGTCGAAGCCACGCCCCCGGAAGTCGCGAAGCAACGCAGCGGCCGGCGGCGCGCTCGCTCAGTTGCGTTGATCGTGCGGGACCGTGCACGTTGCGGTGGCGATCGCCACGTTCCCCGCCAGATCGCTCGCCGAGGCCGCGAGTGTATAGATCCGACCAGCGCCGGTGCCGGAACGCTCGGCCCGGAGCTGGACCATGCTCCCCGTGATCACGATGTCCGGAGCAGTGTTCCCGTCACCGAGCCCGTTCGCAGCTTCGTTTCCCGTCCCCGTGACGGTCGGTGATCCTGGGGCGAGCCCGGAGAGGGCGTCACTGGCAGCCACCGTGGCGACCTGGACCATCTGACGATTCGGCGGCCAAAGGGTACAGCTCGCCGGGAGTCCGGCGATGACGGGCGGCGTCTTGTCGATCCGCACGGTAAGGGTCTTCGCCGCCTCCTGGTTGCCCGCGTTGTCCACGGCGAAAAACGTGAGCGTTGTGGTTCCCTCGGCCGAAATCGTCACGGCGGTGCGGCTTCCGGCCACTACGCCAGCCCCGCCTTGCGCACCACTCTGGGAGAAGTGGATCTCCTTCACGCCGGAGCCGCCGGGGTCATCCGCTGCAGCCAGATTGATCGTCACGTTCGTGTTGTTCCAGCCGTTCGCGTTGGGCGCTTGCGCGGGTGTTGCGGTGGTCGTGGTGGGGATGGAGTCGGCTGTGGCGCCGAAGACTTCACCGGTCGCGAGCCGCACGATTGTCCCGGGCGGCGGGGAAAATGTCAGCGTGGCCGTATGACTGAAGTCGAGAGTGACGTCATTCACGCCATCGGTCTGAGCGAAGCCGAACAGATCAACGATCACGCCATTGGGAACGTCGGACGGAACAACCAGAGGCAGCGAAATCGACCCTTCCCAGGGGCCGGACGACCTCGCAAGGCCGGTGCAGCGTGTCAAGGAATAGCTCGTGCACACGACGGCTGTAAAGCTGAACCCTCCTCCCGTGTCAGGGTCGATTTCGAGAAAGGCAAGGAAGCGCCCCTGAAAGTCTGTAACTTGAGCTTCGACATCCAAGAAATCACTGCCGGAAATCGTCGCCGGGCTGAATGTCCCTTTGATGTCAAGAGCGCCGGGAAAGGAGGTGATCTCGGCAAAACCCTCTACGGTGAAGCCCGTGATTGCAATGGCTCCCGCAGTCCCTCTGCCCCTGCCCCCGTTGGCGGCCTGGGCGACTATCACGCCGACATCGAAGACGCTGAAAAGGGCCCGTGCCGACGCAAACTCAGACCCCAAGCCGCTCTTCGACAACACAGTGCCCCGCGACTCCGTTACGCTCCTGGTTACGGCGTTGATTTCGGTGGGGGTGTCGTTGATGAAGCCTTCGAGTAAGCAGCTACCGGGGCTGCTGGTGCAGCCGGCGTTGAAATAGACACCCGTACCGACGAAGCCGGGATCATCGATGAAGGCTGCATGGGAAGTCGACGCGCTGACAACAGCGCCGAACACCACAAAGATTTTGGCTAGCGCCTTCATCGGTAAGTTCCCCTTCCAGCGCGGCCGGGAGCGTGGACCGTTCATGGTCGTCTCCTTTCCCGCCCCCTCTCGATTCACTGCGGAACCCGCCGCGCCCGTCACCGTGTGGAGTGCTGAGCCGTGAAGCGGCTTGCTGAACACTCGTGACACTAGCCGATTCGTCATTGTCGTTCCTCCCTGAGAGATAGAAAAATCAATCCGCTCCGATCCTGCCCGTCGCCGGTGTCCTGTGCCGATGCAACGCTGCAGTGAGGCCTGAGCCGGGCGCCCACGCGCCCGGTCGCGCTCGATCAGAGTTGCCAGCCCGCGTTCGACCGCCGATCCGCGCTTTTCGGACGCTCCGCAACGGGCGTTACGGCCAATCATGCGCTCGGCGCACGGGGAATGTTTACACCGACCTTACAGAGGTCGAACCGCGTCTTGGTCCGAGGGAAGCCGATTCGGTCTAGTTGACGGCTCGCGCGCCTCCCGGGACGAGTCTTCCAGCTTAAGTCAGAATGGACCCCGCCCCAGAAAACTCACTTTCCCGGCGATTGAAGTGCTTGCGCCCGAAGCGCGCAGGCCGGTTACGCCAGCGCCTGCTTCACTCGGTCCGGCGCAAAGGCAGCGCGCGCATGCGCCTGCCCGTGGCGTGGGCGCTGGCATTGGTGATCGCCGCGGCGGCGGGACCCCTGCGAGCCTTCGCCACGCCGAGGATACTCTCTTCAGGGCGCCCATGCGCCGGGTCGCGGACTACGCTCGCGTTCGCATCCAGCCGTTGCGGGTGTTGCTCCGCCCCAGGCCCAGGTCGTCGGCCCATCTCTTCAACTTCGCGAACCGGTCCTCGGGCACAAGGCTGGCGGGCGTCACGGGTTCCGGATAACCGACCCCGCGGAGCGCGGCATCCATGCTGCCGCCGGCCTGGAGCTCCGGCGCGGTGGCATAGTCCGGCAAACCGCCATCGGTGTAGCGGACCGCCGCAGCGGGAAGCCCGTAAAGCCGGGCCGAGTTGAGGCCGAGGATGTGCCGCTTTGCCCCTTCCGTCAGCGGCGGATAGCCCCACCGGTCTGCGATATCGTCGGGGATCTGCGAGCGCCACAGCGCCTCGATCTGCCATTGCGGGCCGCCGTACCAGAGCGAATCCGAGCCGAAGACGATGTTGTTCGGCCCCATGTAGTGCATGAGCTGGCCGATGAGATGCGCCCACACCGTGGGGAATGTCACGATCATCGACGCCATCGTCGTACCGAGCTCGGCGTACACGTTGCCGAGCCGGTGGAAGCTCGAGGGTGAAGTCGATGTGGGTTCTGCCCCGGCCACGTACCTGCCGCCGGCGATCTGCGCAAACTGCGTGGACCACCGGATGTTTGGAACGCTGTGCCCATGGCTGTCCGTGAGCAGCGTCGGCTGCATGGCTCCCGGCAGATTCTCGATATCCTGCAGAGCTTGGAGCATCCAGAAGCCAGGCCGGATGCAGGAGTGATACATGATCCAGTTGAACTGCGGCCAGTCCGTCGCCGCCTTCACGATGTCGTCGGGGTTTCCGAAATTCGGCAGGTTGTTGGCGCCGCCGGGTTGCGTAGCGTTGGCCGACAGGCCTTTGTGAATGCAGATGTTGAAGAAGCCGGGGTGCTTCCTGAGCTGATGCTTGTTCCTGGCGATCACTTCATATGTCGGATAGGCGATCGCCTCGTCATCGAGGCGCCAGCGCGCAAACGCGGTCCCGGGAGCCGCGCTGGCCGAGAACGCGACGTTGTAGCCCTTCCACGAGTCGGGCTGCATGTTCTCGATTTGCCATTGGGTGTAGTCGCCGAAGAGCGGGTCGGCGAGATTTCCGGGGCCGGGATAGATCTGCCCATGCGCAAGGGCGCGCGTCGAGCCGGCGAGCTGATTGATGTAATCCCTGCATTGCGCGGTTTGCCAGCCGGTCAGAATTTCGCTCACCAGGCTGTCGTGGATGTTGGTCGCCGGCCCGGGCGTGCCTCCGCCGGGCGGTGTGAAAAGCGCGATGTTCGCGTTGCTGATGATGGAGACGCTCGTCTGCGCTTCCAGATACATCCGATTGATGTACTGGCCGAGATGGAATTCGCCGGCCACCGTGGTCGCCGGACCGGGATTCGGAGGAAAATCGGGATGGAGCTGCGTCGGGTTCCAGGATGTCCACGTGCTGCCGAGCTCATCGACACCGGCTGGGTTTCCGCCGCGGCCGTTGTTGGGATTGCCGAACGGCGGCGTCGTAGCGGGGCTGAATCCCGCAGCCGTGGAGACCGGACCCGGTCCCTGGGCAAGAGCTCTCAGGCCTTGAGGGCTGTTCGTGCTCGAGCGCACGATGTGGGTCTGATCGTCGAAGACGAACAAGTTACGGGGCGTTGCATTTTCTGCGAACGCCGCCTTCTCGAACATCTCGACCTCGTCGACCTTGAAGAAAGTGTTGCCGTACACCTCGTTCATCGCGAGGAAGGATGCAGCCAGGCCGCCCGTGCTTTCGAGGAACTGCCGCCGCGTCATCCCGAGTTTCTTGGAGGCCTTGCCGGCGAGCTCCTTGACCCGAAATTCGACTTGCCTCTGCTTTGCCGTCTGCGGGAAGGGCATGTACTCGCCGTTCGAGATCATGCGAGTCGGAACGGGGGACTGAAAGGGCTCGGTCTCTGCCGGGGCGCACCGTTCGAGCTGCTCGTCGCTCAACCAGGCGTCCTCTTCGCGTGAACCCGGATATCTTTCTGACATGGTTAGCTCCTCCTATCGGCGCATACGCGCACTACTATAGGAGGCCGGGGCCCAGACTGTCTGTCGCCGAAGCCTGATTTTTCCGTAAAGGGTCGTGGATTCTGCTTCGCGGCCTAGCTACGACTTTAAGCCGCTGCCGATGTTCAAGCGGCCTGATCCCCCAATCGGAACGCGATCCGACCACCTTTACTTCCTGGAAGATCCCCGGAAAATCAGCGCCTAGTCGTCGTCCCGATCGTGATGGTCGCGCCCATTGTCATGGTCATCGTCATCGTGGTCCCGGCCATGGCCGGAGCGCGGATGCGACACTGGCGGCGGGGGAAGCCGTTTTCCACCCGGGCCATCTGCAAACGTCAACGGAGAAACCGCGCTCCGCTGGCCGACGCCCTTCTCGCTCCAATCGCATACGCCGTCTGGGAAAGTGGCCTGCAGCCGCGCCCATTGCGCGGACGAGAAGACCCGTGGCGCATAGTCAACGGAGTTGAGCGGCTTCAGCTCGCACTTCAGGATGTTCTCAACCAGCGGCCCGCCGGCGACCTGGCGCGGCGAGGCGTGTTTCGGCAGCCTCGGGTCGGCATCGCACAGCGCCATGTCAAAGACCGGAGTGGAGAAGTTCACGTCGCCGGTCAAGAAGCAGAAATCGACCGCGGTCACCGGCTTGCCCAGGATCACCTGGGCCTGGGTGCGCACGGAGTTGAGCGTCTCCTTCGGGGCGCTGACCGTCAGGTTCGACAGCCAGGTGTCCATGCTCAGGAGCGACTTCACCGTCACCGCGGCGATCTGCGCCGCCGTGGCGGGCAGGAGTCCGGTCCCATAGCGCCACATCACCTGATTGCCGTGATTGCCATCGTTGGCCGCGTCGATGCGGGCACGCTCGGCGAAGCTGCGCCAGATGTAGTGGATGCCCTGTTCGTCGTAACCGCGCGAATCGATGATCGGCAGCTTGCCGAGGTTCTTGCCGCTCGACACGATGCCGGCCCGGTAGGCGATGTCGAGCGCCGGCAGGTCCGCGAGGGTGCGCGCCACCCTGCGGTTCCAATCGGCATCGAAGCCGCCGATCTTCTCGTTCAGCGTGACGAACTCGTCGGGGGCGATCGCGCCTGCGAGCAGCGCGTTCAGGCCATACTGGATGCCGACGTTATCGCCGGTCTGCCTGGCACGCAGGCTCCCGGCAGGGATGCCGGCGGTCGTGCCCCAGACCGAGGTGGACAGGTCCGGGTCGCCGCAACGCGTGCCATTCGGATTGG
>DATHHZ010000624.1:0-13379 GCA_035316965.1 Burkholderiales bacterium
GCCCGAGCGGTTTACCGCCCCTTATTTTCTCACCGGTCGCGAATTCATAGCGATGATGCTGCAACTGTTCGGATGCCGATACGAGGAGGAGCGCGTTTGTGCGATGTTCGCTGCGCTCGACCTGGACGTCGCTGCCCTCGACAAGCCGGTCCGCGCCTATTCGAAGGGTATGACCCAGAAGCTGGGGCTTGCCGCCTGCTTTCTTTCGCAACGCGATCTGTACGTTCTCGACGAACCGATGAGCAGCCTCGATCCCAAGGCGCGCGCCCGCGCCAAGGACCTGCTCCTGAACCTCAAGTCGGAAGGGCGAACCCTGCTTTTCACCTCGCATTCGCTCGCCGACGTCGAGGAGGTTTGCGACCGCGTCACTGTTCTGCACGGGGGAACGATTGCCTACGCCGGCGCGCCTCGCGTATTGTGCGAGCTCCACGGGGAATCGTCACTGGAGCGCGCCTTCCTTAAATGCATCGAAGCTCATGCCTGAAGCCCCCCACCCCAGCCTGCTGATCGTCGACGACGATCCGCTCATCACAGAGACCCTGTCCTACGCCCTCGGAAAGGATTTCGAGGTCATGGTGAGCGATTCGCGCCAGCACGCCGTGAGTCTGCTGCGGCAACTCGACGAGGCGCCGCAGCTCGCGCTGGTCGATCTCGGGCTGCCCCCCATGCCCCACCGGCCTGACGAGGGCTTCCAGCTGATCAGCGACCTGCTCGCGCATTCTCCGGCCATGAAGATCCTGGTTCTATCGGGCCAGAACGACGCTGCCAACGCGAGGCACGCGCGCACGCTCGGTGCCGCCGAGTTCGTCGCCAAGCCCTGCGATCCGGAGAATCTCAAAAAGATCCTGCTGCACGCCCTGCAGTTTCGGGCGGCTGAAATCTCGGGGGAAGGGATCGCCGAGGCCGATCCTTTGGTCGGCAAGAGTCCCGCACTGCAAAAGCTGAAAAGCCAAATCAGCCAATACGCCGACTCGCCCTTCCCGGCGCTCATCGAGGGCGAATCGGGAACCGGCAAGGAAGTGGTGGCGAACCTGTTGCATCGCCTTTCGTGGAGGCGCGTGAAGCCATGGTTTGCGCTCAACTGCGCGGCGATCGCGCCGACCCTGGTCGAGCCTACGCTGTTCGGCTACACCAAGGGCGCCTTCACCGGCGCGACGCAAAACAAATCGGGCTATTTCGAAGACGCGAGCGACGGAACGCTGTTTCTCGATGAGATCGGCGAGCTGCCGCTGGAGCTGCAAGCCAAGCTTCTGCGCGTCCTCGAGAACGGCGAGTTCCAGCGCGTCGGCGAGACGCAGCAGCGTTTCTCCCGTTCCCGGGTGATTGCCGCCACCAATCGCGACCTGCGCCAGGAAATCAGGAAAGGGAATTTCCGCGCCGACCTGTATCACCGGCTGTCGGTGTTCACGATCGAGGTACCGTCGCTGCGCGAGATGGACGAGGACCGCACGCTACTGCTCGAACACTACCGTAAATTCTACGCGGGGCAGGCGAAGCTCCCGCCGTTCGCGCTGGACGATGCGGCGCAAAAGGCCTGGCGCGACTATCACTTTCCCGGCAACGTGCGTGAGCTGCGCAACGTCGTGATCCGCCTGACCACCAAGTACGCTGGCCAGAAGCTGTCCCCCGCGGAACTCGAGCCCGAGTTCGATCTGGAAGCGCAGGCAGACAGGGGACCCGGATTGCCATCGGATCCGGGGACGCTCATCGAGCAGGCACAACGCCATCTGCAGCGCGAGCGCAGCTTCAATCTCGACGAGATGCTCAAGGCCTGGGAACAGGGCTACATCGAGGCGGCGATGAAGCTCACGCGAGGCAACGTCAGTCAGGCGGCCAAAATGCTCGGTATTAACCGCACGACGTTGTACTCCCGCATGGAATCGGCGCAAAAGCAGCAATAGAGCTAGCGGCACGCTCCGGGAGGGGATTCGATGTATCTAGACCATTTCGGGCTGAAAGAGCCGCCCTTTCGCATCACCCCCGACACCGATTTCTTCTTTCAGGGCGCCAACCGCGGGGCGACGCTCGAAGCCCTGCTCTACGCCATTACCCATGACGAGGGCATCGTCAAGGTCTCCGGCGAGGTCGGCAGCGGCAAGACGATGCTGTGCCGTGTACTGATGGAGCGGCTGCCTGCGACGGTCGAAACCATCTATCTCGCCAATCCGTCGCTGTCGCGCGACGAAATCCTTCTTGCAATCGGCGACGAGCTCAAGCTCGAACTGGAAAAAGGACAAACGACGCGCATTCTTCGGGCACTGCAGGAGCATCTCATCCGGCTCTTCGGCGAGGGCCGCCGGGTGGTAGTGCTGATCGACGAAGCGCACGCGATGCCCGACGAAACGCTCGAGGAGATCCGGCTGCTGTCGAATCTCGAATCGAACCGTCACAAGCTGCTGCAGATCGTGCTTTTCGGGCAGCCGGAATTCGACGAGCACCTCGACGCGGCCGGCATGCGGCAGCTGAGGGAGCGCATTACTCACAGCTTTCGCCTGGAGCCCCTGGTGCGCAGCGACATCGAGAACTACATCGACTTTCGCATGCGCGCCGCCGGCTACCGCGGTCCCCAGATTTTCAATCGGAGAGCAATCAAGGTCATTTCGAGCGCGTCCCAAGGACTGACGCGCCGGGTCAATATCCTGTCGGACAAGGCCCTGCTCGCGGCCTTCGCATCCGGCACCCATGCGGTCACCCAGGCTGAGGCAAAAAGGGCCGTGCGCGACACCGAGTTTCATCGAACGCGGACCGGCATACAACAGATTCGGATCGGCGCGGCTGCGCTCGCCGCGGGCGTTGTACTCGGATGGGGAACACACATGGTCCTTTCGGCCGGTCGATCAGCCATCGCGCCCGCCCCCCCACCAGCCGCGGCGAGCACGGCAGCTGAACCCCCCGCTCGGCCCGCGAAAGCGGCGATGCCCATTGTTTCGGGCTTGTCTCTGTCCGCGAACGCGGACGCGTCGGCATTTAAACGAAGCGTGGAAACCCTGACACTCGCGCAGCCGCTGCCTCCCGAGCGGGGGAAACTCGCCCGAGGACGCTTTACCGCAACCCAGGAGTGGCTCCAGAGCGCGCCTGGAGATCACTACGCGATCCAGTTGGCCATTGTCAATTCGAAAGAACTAGGGCAGCTGGAAGACTTCTTGCTTCGAGCATCGAAGGTGCTGCCGGTTGGCGAGCTTTTCGTCTACAGCGTGAAGATCGACGGCCGGCAACACTACCGTGTCGCTTACGGGTCGTATGCGAGCCCGGCCGAAGCCCTGGATGCGATAAAGGGGCTGCCGCCGCTTTTGTCCGCGTACCGTCCGTATTATCGGAGCGTGGAGAGAATGCGCAGCCAGAATCGCCAGTAGCCGCGGCGGGAAATACGCGGCGTCGTAGTTCTTTTGGTTTGTTAAATCATTCTTTTGGTTTGTTAAATCAGTTTGTTACGTGGTACTGTTATACTGGTCCGGGAAATTCTACCCGGGCAGCAAGTTAGAGCGGGAATCGGAGGCGACCTTGCGACGCATTTTGCTGGCGTGTTCTGTGCTCGTGGTGGGCGCGTGCGCCCACGCGCCGATTCAGCAGTCGGAGACGCACCTTCGCGCCGGGGAGCCGGCGCCTTCCGGGACCGTGCCTGCTCCCATACAAATCTCCACGATCCTGCCCAAGCCCAAGCCTACGCAGCGACCCGAGACTTACAGCGTGGTGGTGAATGGAGTCAAGGTTCAGGAACTGCTGTTCGCTCTCGCCCGCGACGCCAAGCTGAACATAGACGTTCACCCGGGAATCACCGGGACGGTCACACTCAATGCGATCGACCAGACTTTGCCGCAGCTTCTGTCGCGTATTTCCAAGCAGGTCGACATGCGCTGGGAACTGGACGGCCCGAACTTGGTCGTCATGCCGGACTCCCCGTATCTGCACACTTACCGGATCGATTACGTCAACATGGAGCGCACCTCCACGGGGACTGTCGGCGTCTCCTCGCAAATCGGGACCGGCGGCGGGACTGCCGGCGCCGGAGGGGCTGGAGCCGCAGGTGGGGGCGGCGGCAACACCTCAAGCACCACGGTGCGCAATACTTCCGACAACAAGTTCTGGGCCACGCTGGAAAAGAACGTCAAAGACATCCTGCACGAGACCGACAAGATTCTGCCGACTGGCGGCCCCTCGTTCCAACCCCGAGCGGCCCCTCCGGGCGCTGCGGGCGCGTCGAGCGTTGTCCCCGAGACGACCACGCCCAACATCAGCTTCCGCGAGGCGGCGGCGGTTATCGTCAACGCCGAGGCGAGCCTCGTCATCGTCCGCGCGACCTCGCGGCAGCACGAAAAGATCCAGGAATTTCTCGATCTGGTGCTGGCCAACGCAAAACGCCAGGTGCTGATCGAAGCGACGATCGCCGAAGTGCTGCTGAACAACCAGTATCAGCAGGGGATCGATTGGTCTGTCTTGCGCGTTCGGGGCTTGACGTCGGTGCTGTTGACCCAGACGGGAACGGCAGCTGGGCTTCCCAGCACACCAGGGTTTCCCAACATTTTCACGGTTAACGCCAACAGGGGGACCAATATTTCCGGTGTCCTCCAGTTGCTCGAGTCCTTCGGGAACGTCCGCGTGCTCTCGAGCCCGAAGATCTCAGTGCTCAACAACCAGACCGCTCTGCTTCGGGTCGTCGACAACATCGTTTACTTTAACGTTCAGGTGACTGTGGCCCCTGGAAATATCAATGCAGTCTCGACAACGGCCACCAACACAACCCCGGTCACTGTGCCGGTGGGGTTCGTGATGAACGTGACCCCCCAGATCAGCGACAACGACACCATTCTGTTGAACGTTAAACCGACCACTACGCGACTGGTGAAATTCGTCCCGGATCCGAATCCGATCTTTGCGGTGACGGATCCGATTACGGGGACGAAACCGCCTCAGAACCTGATCCCGCAGCTGCGCATGCGGGAAATGGAATCGTTGATCAAGGTCAACAGCGGCCAGATCGCCGTGCTGGGAGGATTGATCGAGGATTCGGTCAACGACATCGAAGACACGATTCCGATCATCAACTCCATCCCGATCATCGGTTCGCTATTCAGCTCGCGCAACCGCAACAACACCAAGACCGAGCTCGTCGTTTTTCTGCGCCCCATCGTGGTAAAGGATCCGAGCATCGACGGTGACTTCCGCTCGTTTCGAACGATGCTTCCAGGCGAAGACTTCATTTCGCGCCCCAACCCCGGCAAGGCGGGGTTGCCCGAGTTCTCAAGATGAGCCTGCTCCTCGAAGCGCTGAAAAAAGCCGAGCTCGCCAAACAGGTCGCCAAGGCGCAGGCGCCCTCTCCGGAGCCCAAACCCGCGCCGCCCGAACCGACCGAGCCCGTGATGACCCGGGAGAGGCTGCCTGATATCACGCAGCCGCTGGAGATCCTCAGCGACGATTTGCCTTCCTCGGAAACGAAGGCCGCGGAGCCGGCAGCGGCAAGGCCCGAATTTTCGCTGCAGGAACAGGAAACGTTCGAGCCTGCGGCGCAGCCGATCCTTTCGACGAACGAATTCGCACGTACTGCTGAGCGCGCTCAAGCTCGACAGCTTTTTCAGGTGAAGGAGATGGACTACAACCCGCGTCAGCCGTTTTATCTCGCCCTGGGCGCGCTCGTCCTGGTCGGATTGGGCTACGGAGGCTATGTATGGTGGCAAACGCGGCCGAAATACAGTGTCCCCACGGTGGAAATGCAAGCCCGCCCGGTCGCGACTCCCGCTCAGTCCGCAACTGCGTCCGCCCCCGTGGCAGAACCTTCCCAACCCGCCGCAGCGCCTCCTCCGCCCGTGCAAGCGCCGCAGGCCGCCGTGCCTGCGCCAGCGCGCACCGCAGTTCCGGGAATCCCTCCGATACAGCCGGTGCGTCCGCCGCGGCCGAGGTCCCAACCGGCGTCGGGAACGCTTGCCTCGGGGTCTTCGGCGCTGCGGCCCGAATCCTCCTCGGTTCCGACCGGATCCGTTTCGCCGCGGGCAGGCGAGGGGCTCGCGCCGATCGCGATCAATGCCCCCACGCTGAGCATCGATCCGCTGGTCGAACAGGCCTATCAGGCGTTCCTGAGGAACGACCTCGCTGCCGCCCGCGACGGCTACCAGCGGGCGCTCCTGCGCGAGCCGACCAACCGCGACGCGCTGCTCGGCCTCGCGGCCATCGACGTGCGCAGCGGCCAACTCAACTCGGCCGAAGCGCGCTATCTCAGGCTGCTCGAGATCGACCCGCGCGACAGCCACGCAATGGCGAGCCTCATCTCGCTGCGCGGCCAGCTTGACCCGGTGGCTTCGGAGAGCCGTTTGAAAAGCCTCATCGCAAACCAGCCGGAGGCCGCGCTTCTGCACTTCTCGCTCGGCAACCAGTACGCGCAGCAGTCGCGCTGGGCCGAAGCCCAGGCGGCGTACTTCAAGGCCCACTCGGTCGATCCGGAAAATGCCGACTACGCCTTCAATCTCGCCGTCAGTCTCGATCAGCTGCACCAGGGAAAGCTGGCGCTTGAGTTTTACCAGCGGGCGCTTGCCCTGACCGACAAGCGCGCGCCGAGCTTCAACCCCGCACACGCGCGGCTGCGCGTGCAGGAGCTGAGCGAATAGCCCTCTCGATGAATTCCCCGCGCCTCAGCGCCCAAGCGGTCTCCCCGCAAGCCAAGCGCCATATCGGGCAGATTTTGATTTCGCAGGGGATCCTCACCGAGGATCAGCTCCGGATCGCGCTGCTGGAGCAGCTCAAGACCCATCAACCGGTCGGAAAGCTCCTCGTGAATCTGGGCTTCGTGTCCGAGGCGACGCTGCGCGATGCCCTGTCCGAAAAGCTCGGCCTGCAGAGCGTGGACCTCACGCAGATCGTCGTCGACTCGATGGCGCTGAAGCTCGTGCCCCGCGAATTCTCCAAACGACACACCGTCTTCCCGGTCGCGCTCGACCGCGAGGCACGCAAGCTCATCATCGCCATCGCCGACACGAACAACATCGTGGCGCTGGACCAGGTGCGGGCGCAGCTGCGCGGGGAGTTTGCGTTGGAGTCCCGGCTCGCCGGCGAGGGCGAAATCGGCCGGGCTATCGACCAGTACTACGGCCACGATTTTTCGATCGACGGCATCCTGCACGAGATCGAGACCGGCGAGATCGATTACCAGAGCCTGCAGGCATCCGGCGACGCTTATTCGCAACCGGTAGTGCGCCTCATTTCGGCGCTTCTCGCGGACGCCGTCGAGCGAGGCGCCTCCGACATTCACTTCGAGCCGGAGCAGAGTTTCCTGCGCATCCGCTATCGCATCGACGGGGTGCTGCGCCAGATAAGGTCCCTCCACAAGACATACTGGCCGGCCATGGCGGTGCGCATCAAGGTGATGTCGAAGATGAACATCGCCGAAACACGCGCCCCGCAGGACGGGCGCATCTCGCTGATGCTCACGGGCCGCCCGGTCGATTTCCGCGTCTCGTCGCAAGCGACCACGCACGGCGAGAACATCGTGCTGCGCATTCTCGACCGGCAGAAAGGGATCGTTCCGCTCGACGGCCTGGGCCTCGAAGCGGGCCAGCTTCAGCTTCTCAAGAAGATGATCGCGCGGCCCGAAGGCATCATCCTGGTGACCGGCCCCACCGGCAGCGGCAAGACGACGACGCTCTATTCGGTGCTCAACCACATCAACAACGACGGCCTCAACATCATGACGCTGGAGGATCCGGTCGAATATCCCATGACCCTGATCCGGCAGACCTCGATCAACGAGGCCGCCAAGATGGATTTCGGCAACGGCATCCGCTCGCTCATGCGGCAGGACCCCGATGTGATCCTGGTCGGCGAGATTCGCGACGAGGACACGGCGACCATGGCGTTCCGCGCGGCGATGACGGGCCACCAGGTCTATTCGACCCTGCACACCAATTCGGCGGCCGGCGCGATCCCCCGACTCCTCGACATCGGCATCGTCCCGGACGTTCTCGCCGGCAACATCATCGGGATCGTCGCGCAGCGCCTGGTCCGCAGATTGTGCAAGCACTGCAAGCAGGCTCACCAGGCGAGCGCCGGCGAGTGCACCATGGTGGGAGCGCCCGATCGTCCGCCGACGCTGTACCGGGCCGTCGGCTGCGACCAATGCGAATATCAGGGCTATCGGGGTCGCATGGCCATCATCGAGATCCTGAAGATGGACGGCGAGCTCGACGAGTTGATCGCGCACCGCGCCACCGGCCGGGAATTGCAGAAGTCGGCCTTGGCGAGGGGCTTTCGCACGCTGGTCGATGATGGCGTTCGCCGGGTCCTCGACGGCTCGACCGCGCTCGACGAGCTGATGCGCGTGGTCGACCTCACCGACCGGATGTAAGGCACGGCCGGCGCACAGCGCCGGCAACGGATCAAACATGGCACTCTTTGCCTACAAGGCCATAGATACCCGGGGAAAGACGATGCTCGGCCAGATCGAAGCGATCAATCTGGTCGACCTCGAGCTGCGCTTGAAGCGCATGGGCCTTGACCTGGTGCGGGGCGGACCGACCCGTCACGGCGGCAGCCTGCTTCGCTCGGGCGCAATCAAGCGCGCGGAGCTCATCAACTTCTGCTTCCACATGGAGCAGCTCATCGGAGCCGGGGTGCCGCTCGTCGAATCGCTGATCGACCTGCGCGACAGCATCGAAAATGCCCGATTTCGCGAAGTAATGTCGGGAGTCATCGAGAGCATCCAGGGCGGGCTGCGGCTGTCGCAGAGCCTCGCCCAGTATCCGCAAATCTTCAACCCGGTTTTTACGAGCCTGATCCGCGCCGGTGAGGACACGGGAAAGCTCCCCGAGGTGCTGAAAAGCCTCGTCGAGAACCTGAAATGGGAAGACGAGCTGGCGGAGCACATGAAGAAGCTCGTCCTCTATCCCGCGTTCGTCGGTTCGATCGTGATAATGGTGACTTTCTTCCTGATGATCTACCTCGTGCCGCAGATGGTCGCCTTCATCAGGAACATGGGGCAGCAGGTTCCTCTGCAAACGCGCATTCTGATCGAGGTCTCGGCGTTTTTCGTAGGCTACTGGTGGGCTCTCCTGGCCGCCCCCGCAATCGTGTTCGTCGGCGTCAAGCTGGCGGCTCGGGCCAACCCCTCGGTGCGTTACCAGCTCGATCGCTTCAAGCTCGCTCTCCCGGTGGCGGGCGAGATCCTGCGCAAGATCATCCTGTCGCGCTTCGCCAGCATTTTCGCTCTCATGTACTCCTCGGGGATCACCATCCTGGATGCGATCCGCAGCTCGGAGGAAATCACAGGTAATCTGGTCATCCAGGAAGGCCTGAAGCTCGCGGGACAGCAGATCGGCGAAGGCAAGAACGTCACCGCGGCGTTCCAGGAGGTGGGACTTTTCCCGCCGCTCGTAGTGAGAATGCTCCGGGTGGGCGAGTCGACCGGCGCGCTCGACAAGGCGCTGCTCAACGTATCCTATTTCTACAACCGCGAAGTGCGCGAATCGATCGGCAAGATTCAGGTGATCATCGAGCCGGCCCTGACGGTGGTCCTCGGCGTCATTCTCGGCTGGGTGATGCTCTCCGTTCTCGGGCCGATTTACGACGTCATCAGCAAGATCAAGGTATAGAGGCCGTGCCGAGCAAACGTCTCTGTTACTTCACTTCCCAGCGAGTCACCGCCTATCTATGGGAAAAAGGCGAGCTGCGCAAGGAAGGCATTTTCGACATGAACGAGAAAGGCGTCGCCGAATTCTCCACATACGCGGCAGGCGCACCGGGAAGCCTTTTCTACGTGCTCGCCGACGTGGTCGAGGAAGACTTCTTCCAGGAAAACGTCCCATACGTGCGCGGGGTAGATCGGCGCTCGCTGCTTGCGCGCAAGCTCGCCCAGCGGTACCGCGACGCGTCGCTCGCCCTCTCGCTCTCCCTCGGGTCGGAGACCCACGCGGGCCGGCGCGAGGAACGGATTCTTTACATGTCGTTTACCAACACGCATCAATTCCACCCCTGGCTCGAGGCCTTGCGCTCGAACGATGCCCGCGTGGTTGGGGTATTCTCAGTGGCGCTCGTCGCGGCCCAGACGGGGAAGCGTCTCGGTTTCAAGGGCGGGCGATACCTGATGGTGAGCCGGCAGCAGGCCGGATTGCGGCAGAGCTACATCGAGAACGGCCGAATCCGCTTCTCGCGCCTCGGCCGCGTGGACTTCTCCGATCCCCGGGCGATCGCTCAGGATTGCGCCGCCGAGTCGCTGCGGATCCAGCAGTATCTCGTCAACACCCGCATCCTGCCGCGCGAGGCGCCTGCGCTCGACGTGCTGGTGCTCGCGCCGAGCGAGCACAAAGCGCTCTACGACGCGGCGTGCGTCAATTCCGCCCGGCTGCAGTTCCATGTTCACGACCTCGACAAGGTAGCCAGCAGCCTGGGTTTCAAATCAGCGCCAGCCGAGACGCTTGCCGAAGGCCTGTTTCTGCACGTGCTCGCCGCTTACTCTTCCGGCGAACAGTATGCCGACGACCGCCTGCGGCGCTTCTATCATCTGTGGCGCGCGCGTGTGGCCCTTCTTGCCACCGGAGCAGCGGCGTTCGGTTTTTGCCTCCTCTTTTCGGCGGTGAGACTTCTTGACATCCATCAGGTCAACGAGCAAGCCCAGAATGATCGCATGCAGGAAGCCCGCGCGTCCGAGGAATACGCTCGACTGCAGACGCGTTTCCCCAAGACGCCGATCTCCAGCGAAAACCTCAAAGCCATCGTCAAGAACTACCGAGCGCTCCTGCGGCACAGCTCTTCGCCCGGGAGGATGTTCGTCGAGATCAGCGAAGCGGTAACGGCCCTGCCCCAGATTGAAATCGACAAGATCGCTTGGGAGTTCGGCACCGGAGCGAAATCGGCGGCCGGCCGCGAGGCGTCCAAGGCGCCTTCCGCCTCGCCGGCAGCGCAGGCACAGGCCGCGGGCACCGAGTTTCAGACCCAAACCGCCGAGATTTCGGGCAGGCTCGTCGTGCAGCAGGCCTCGGACTTCCGCGCCGTGACCGCACTGGTGAACCAATTCACTGAAGCCCTGCGCAGGCGCCCCGGCACCGAAGTGACGCGCACGCAATTGCCGTTCGACATCAACGCGGAAAAAAGCCTCGCCGGCGATATCGGGGCCGCGAGGAGAGAGGAAGTGCCGCAGTTCTCGGTGGTAGTAGTCAAGCGGCGCGGCACATGAACGTCGCCCGCGACGACCTCAAGCGCCTGCGCATGCCGCTCGCCGTGGCGATCACGCTGCTTGTGTTGGGTGCAGCCAGCCTGATCGCCAGCGGCTATTACCTGGTCGAGGCGAGAACGGCACAGGACGCGACCAGGCTGAGCCGCGTGGCGGCCCAGGAGCGGGTCTTGAGAGTCGCGGAGGAAGAGCGCGAGATCCG
Source organism: Burkholderiales bacterium (assembly GCA_035316965.1). Lineage (GTDB taxonomy): Bacteria > Pseudomonadota > Gammaproteobacteria > Burkholderiales > SG8-39 > VBDM01. The sequence continues at coordinate 11,352 of DATHHZ010000624.1, forward strand.
CGATGACCTGGTGTACTACGAGCAGATGCGCCAGCGCGGCATCGTGGGCGAGCAGAGCCGGCTCGACTGGATCGAATCGATAGCTCGGATCAAGAACGATCGGAAGCTTTTCGAGATCAGGTACAACTTCGATGCTCAAAGGCCGCTCGACTACCCCGGGCTGGTCGCAACCGGCGCCGCCGATTTCGTGGTAAGCCGGTTGAAGCTCGACATGCTGCTGCTGCATGAGGGGGACCTTTTGAATTTCCTGGCGGACCTGCAGGCAGGCATCAAGGCGCACGTGTCCGTGCGAAATTGCACCGTGACTCGGATTGAGCGCGGGCCGGCGCCGGGCGCCACGACGGTGCAACCCCGCCTGCGAGCCGAGTGCCAGGTCGACCTGGTCTCGGTAAGAGGGATCAAGCCCGCTTGAGCCACAGCATGCAACCCAAATCCGCGACCGGAAAGAAGCGCGTCGGAATTGCAGGGCGGCTTTTTTTCGTAGGATTCCTGCTCGGACTCGCGGGCCCCGCCGCGGCCCAGGAAATTCTCGGGCGCCTTTTCTTTACGGAGCAGCAGCGCCAGGACCTCGACCGCCGCCGCCAGGCCAACATCCGGGAGACCGCCGTGGTCGTCGAGAGCTTCGTCACTGTCAACGGCCAGGTGTCGCGCTCTTCGGGCAGGAGCACCACCTGGATCAACGGGGTTCCACAGGACAACGCGAGGAAACCGCGCGATCCGGCCAGGGTGACCTTGCCCGGCGGCGAGGGCGCGCCTTCGGTCAGCCTCAAGATCGGGCAGACGCTCGACAAGGTCCGCGGCGAGATCAGAGATCCCGTCGCAGGCGGCAGAATCGCGACTCCTTCCGGAGAAAGCGAGCGCAAGCCGTGAGGCTCCGCGTGCGCCGTGGAGAGTCAGCGCGGGTCCAGCGCGGCTTTGCGTTGATCGCGCTCCTGTCCCTGGCAGCTTTGATCAGCGCCTTCCTGATCGCAAGCGCCCTCAACTTCACCAGCGCCGGGATCTCCAACGAGCGCGAGGATCGCAGCATGAGCGCGCTGAGGCAAGCCAAGGTGGCGCTGATCGCCTATGCGGCGTCGGAGCAGTGGCAGCTGTACAAGACGCCGTCGACTTATTTTCAGCCTGGCGCGCTGCCCTGCCCGGACCGGGACGATGACGGCGACGCTGACTGCGTTGGCACCATGATCACCACGGCATCAAGCATCATTGGCCGACTGCCGTGGAAAACCATGGGTATCGATGATTTGCGGGACTCGAGCGGAGAGCGTCTTTGGTACGCGCTCTCGCACGACTTTCGCAAGATGCAGTGTCCGGGCTCCGATTGCACCACGATCAACAGCGACACGCTGGGGCAACTGACCGTTACTGGAACGGCTCCCGCGACGCAGGTCGTCGCCGTCGTTTTCGCACCGGGAGCGGCACTGGATCTTCGAGCAGTCGGCGGTCCTCTACAGGACCGCGTTGCCGGACACAACGACCCCACCAACTATCTCGAAAACGTCAATTTGGGCGATAACATCCAATTCACATTCACGTCAACTGGATTGCCGACAGATACATCCAACGACCGCCTTCTCGTCATTACCCAGGCCGACCTCATGGCTGCGGTCGAACCGGTCGTTGCCGCGCGGATCGAGCGCGACGTGAAGCCTCTTCTTCTGACGGAGTACTTCAGCAAGTGGGGCGCCTATCCGTTTGCCGTACCGTTTGCCGCACCGCCCGTTGTGCAGTCCGCCTATCTGGGCGCGTCTTCCCAGGCGAGCGGCCTGCTCCCCGTAACGAACACTGCGACTTTCACTTGGCAGAATCCTACCGTTACGCAGATCCCACCGGGGGATGGAACGCCGATCGTCACCTCCGCGCCCTGCTCGATTAGTTCGCTTACCGTCACCTGCACGGTCAACTACCAGAGCGGCGGCGGCGATCGCCCAGACATTAAGCTCGAGGTATTCCTAACAAACACGAGTCTGGCGTTTGCCGATAAACCCTCGCCCGTCCCTGCCCCTGAAAATCTCGCGATGCTCGACGGGA
>DATHHZ010000625.1:0-5666 GCA_035316965.1 Burkholderiales bacterium
CGCCTGCTATCCGGAATTCCACCCGCAGGCGCGCAGCCCACAGGAGGACCTGCGGAATTTCAAGCACAAGATCGACGCGGGCGCGGACGCGGCGATCACGCAGTATTTCTACAACATCGATTCTTATTTCCGCTTTGTCGACGACTGCGAAGCGCTCGGCATCGGCCTGCCCATCGTCCCGGGAATCATGCCGGTCGGGAATTTCTCGCAGCTTGCCCGCTTCTCGGACGCCTGCGGCGCCGAGATTCCGCGCTGGCTGCGCCTGAAGATGCAGAGTCTTGGCGACGACGTCGCCTCGATTCGAAGCCTGGGGCTGGACGTAGTCACCGAACTTTGCGACCGACTGCTTTCTGCGGGAGCGCCCGGGCTGCACTTCTACACCATGAACCAGGCGGGGCTTACCTCGACGATCTGGCAGCGGCTGGGAATTTGAGCCGGGCTAGGCCCGTCTGGGCAGGGCCTCCGCGCGCGACGGCTGCCAGCCGAGCCGTTGCGAAACCGCCTCGGCGGCGTCGACCAGCTCGCGCACCCACCCCAGCAGAGTTTTTCTCGCCATGCGGTGCACCGGGCCGGCGATGCTGATCGCCGCAACCACGTTGCCCGAGTAGATGCGTATCGGCGCCGCGATGGAGCGCAATCCGATCTCGCTCTCCTCGTCGTCCTCGGCGTAGCTGCGCGCCCGCACGGTGGCCAACTCGCGGCGCAGGGCCTTGGCGTCGACGATCGTCCTGGGCGTGCTCGCCGGAAGCCCGCGGGCGATGATGCGCTCGAGCTCGTCCTCCGGAAGGAACGCGAGCAGGGCCTTGCCCACGGCGGTGGAGTGCACCGGCGCGCGGGTGCCGACCTTCGAACCCATGCGCAACGCCTGCTTGCTCTCGTGGGTGATGATGTACAGAATCGAATCGTGATCGAGAATCGCGAGATGCACGGTCTCGCCGGTTTTCTCCATGAGGGTGCGCAGGAAAGGCCGCGCTTCCATCGTGAAGTCCATCTTCCGGCGCACCATCGCCCCCAGCTCGAACAGCGCGAGTCCCAGATGGTACTTTCCGTCTCCGGGGTTCTGCTCGAGCATCCCCTCCTCGAGCAGCGTCGAGGCGAGGCGGTGAACGGTGCTTTTCGCCAGTCCGAGCCGCTTGGCGAGATCGCTGATGCCGATCTCGTACTCGTCTTCGGAAAACGCCTTGATGAGCCGCAAGGAATTCGCGACCGACGACAGCCGGGTCCGGGATTTCGCAGAATTGAGCTTTCGTTCCATCGCGGACGCTCTCAAGCGGCCGTCGGGCGCGCCAGCCGCATTGCCACGGCGAAACTCGTGGCCGCGATGATCGCGACGCCGAATCCCATCGGGAGCTCGGCCCCCGCAAGCACCGCCGCGGCCTGCGCTGAAAGGAGCCGCGCCATCCCGAGGCACGCAATTCCGATGCCGAGCGACGCGATCGCAAGGCCCATCACGCGCGAAGCCACGCGAGCGCGCCGGTCCGCCCGCGCGATCATGCGCGCCACCCATGCGCCGTTCAAGCCGTCGGTGGCCATCATTCCCAGCGTAAACACGAGCCCGAGCGCGACCGAAAGCGGCCAGCCGGCCAGATGCACGGCGGTCAGCGAAAAAAGTGCGGTCTGGCTGACCGTGTCGAAGGAAATCGCAAAGGCCGCGCCGATCACCGCGATGACGGCGGGATGGCCGGTTTCGGCGATTCGTCCCACCCAACGCCCCTTGAACCCCGCCAGGCGCACCACGCGGTCTGCGGGGGTGCGGAAAACCGCGACGACATTCACGATTCCCAGCCCGAGGAGAAACACGATGGAAATCCATGCGCCGAGCCGCTCCAGCCATTGCGGCGCTGCGCCGTCGTGCAAGGTAGCAGCGACAAAAGCGGCGACCAGCGTGACGATGGCGCCATGGCCCAGAGAGAAGAAGCACCCGGACCAGCGCGCGACGCGCGGCCGGTCTTGAGCGTTGTGGCGCGCGAGGCCGTCGACCGTCGCCAGGTGGTCCGGATCCATTCCGTGTCGAAGGCCCAGGAGGAACACCATCAGCACCAGGCCGGCGAGGTCGTGCGGCAGGGACGAAATCATCCTATTTGACCGTGACGAGCTCGTTCCACAACTTGAGCCACTTTTCGTCTTCGTCGATCAGAGCGATGGGGTCGAGCATCAGGTAGGGAAACGCCACCCGAACGCTTGCCGCCTTTCGGCTCGACGGATACCGCCCCATGGAATAGAAAAGCTGCTGGCCTTCCGGGGACAGCACGAAATCGGCGAAGAGCAGCGCCGCGTTCGGGTGGGGAGCGTTCGCCGCGAGCCCGATCGCCTGCGGTCTGCCGATCACCGGCTCGACGGGCTTCCAGTCGATCGGCTTCGCCCTTCGCTTCATCGAATCGGCGTTGGAAGCGTAGTTGGTGAGGCTGACGGGCACCTCGCCGGCTGCGACCATCTCGGACAGCAGCACGTGCCCCTTGCGCACGTCGGGCCTCATCGCGACCAGCCTGCGAAAGAAATCGACGGCGCGGCGCTCACCCCAGTACTTGGCGAGTCCGGCGAGCCATTCCTGATCGGTCGCTTCGACCCCGATCCGCCCTTTCCATTTGGGGTCGAGGAAGCCCTCGTAGGTCGCCGGAAGCTCCTCGCGGCGCACCTTGGTCGTATTGAACGCCACGACGAAGAAATCGACGCGGTCGGAGACCCACATGCGGTGCGCGGGCACGCCCCAGGGGGGAATGTCCGCGATATGAGGGCTGAAAAACCGGGCCAAGACCCGCTCGCGCGCCAGGGCCTCCAGTTCCGGGCCGTTGGTTTCGATGACATCGACGACGTGACGGCGCGCCTTAGCCTCGTTCAAGGCGCGCCTGACAACCTGGTCGCTGAGCGAGCGCCACAGCTGGACCTTGACGCCGTATTTCTTTTCGAACGCCTGAGTGAGGGGCACCGACTCGGAGGTGGCGAGCGACGTATACATGACGAGCGTCCCTTCCTGCCGGGCACGCTCCTCGAGGCGCTGCGCGCGGTCGGCACCCTCGTAGAGGTAGAGCACCTGATTTTTTTCCGGGGATTGCGCGCTCGCGAGCGCAACACAGGCAGCGCCCAGAGCCAGCGCCTGAAGCAGGATGATCGAGTCCTTCCACCGCATCGGTTCGTCCTCCGCGCGCCTCGCGATTGACGCTGGCGGGGATTATATGGTCGAATGAGAGCGGTTTGCAAAAAATTGGAACCGTGTTCTGTATATCAGAACGATAAGAGCTGTCCATGCCGCACGAAAAAGACCAAACCCACTGGCACGAGCCGACCGGCACGCGCAAGGCCGGGTTCGGCGAGTTCAAGAAGCAGCCGACCCCTTACGACGCCTTCATGGAATCCGAGGGCATTCCCGTTTTCCGCGGGATCGGCATCCGCAAAGTGCAGGACCTGCCGCTCGCGCCGTGGAAGCGCACGGGCGGCCGCGGCCATTACATCCAGCTCTACGGCACCGAAACCAAGTGGGGCTGCTACGTCGTCGAGATTCCGCCTGCGGGCGCGCTCAATCCCGAGAAGCACATGTACGAGGAGATCTTCCTCGTCGTCGAGGGGCGCGGCACGACCGAGGTCTGGCAGGAGGGTGACGCAAGGAGACACGTCTTCGAGTGGCAGAAGGGTTCGATGTTCTCGATTCCGATGAACGCCTGGCACCGCCTCGTCAACGCCACCCCGGGCGGCGCTCTGCTGCTCGCGGGCACCACGGCGCCGAACGTGCTCAACATGATCAACAGCGTGGGCGCCGTGTTCGACAATCCCTTCGTGTTCCGCGACCGGTTCAACGGCGCCGACGATTTCTTCAAGCCCAAGGACGACATCGAGCCCGACCCGGTGCGGGGCCTCGCGATGCGGCGCACCAACTTCATTCCCGACATCGTCAACTGCGATCTTCCTCTCGACAACCGGCGCTCCCCCGGCTGGCGGCGCGTCGAGCCGTTCATGACCGACAACTGCTTCTATTTCTGGATCGGGCAGCACGAGAACGGCCGGTACTCGAAGGGACATGCGCACACCTCCGCGGCGGTGCTCATCTGCGTCAAGGGCAAGGGCTATACCTACACCTGGCCCGAGCGCTTGGGCGTCACGCCGTGGAAGGACGGCCGTGCGGACGAAGTGAAGCGCGTCGACTACGAGCCGGTCGGCATGGTGTCGGCGGCCCCCGGGGGCGCTCGCTGGTACCACCAGCACTTCAGCGTGTCGCAGGACCCGTTCCGCCTCACCGCGTGGTTCGGCCCGCACAACCCCGGGCGCGATCCCGGCGCGCCGGGCGAGAAGCACACCGACTACACCGCGATCGATATTCCCGACGGCGGAACTTCCATTCCGTACTGGATGGAGGACCCGTTCATCCGCAAGGAATACGGGGAAACGCTCGAAAAGAGCGCCGTGCCGAACCGGATGGACCCAGGCTGGTACGTCACGCCGGCGACGAAGTAGCCCGGCTTCGCATGAGCGAAGAAGCCGGCGGCAGAATCTTCTTCAGCAACGTCAGGCGCAGCCTCGAGGAAGAAGACGAGATCCGTCTCGCCAGCGTCGGCGTCGACATCGGCTCCTCCACCTCGCACCTCGTCTTTTCCCGGCTCGTGCTCGAGCGTCTCGACAACCGCTATGTCGTATCCGAGCGCAAAGTCATCCACGAATCCGAAGTCCTGCTCACTCCTTTCATCGAAAATGCGGCCGACGATATGACGATCGATGCGGCCGCACTGGGCGTCTTCATAGACAGGCAATACGCGCTCGCCCATATCGATCCGAAGGCGATCGATACGGGTGCGCTCATCCTCACCGGGGTCGCGGTCCGGCGCAGCAACGCGCGCGCCATCGGAGATTTGTTCGCGGCCCAGGCGGGAAAATTCGTGTCGGTGAGCGCGGGCGACGCGCTCGAAGCCACGCTCGCCGCCTTCGGCTCGGGCGGTGCCGCCCGTTCGATCCGCGAATCCGCTCGAGTCATGAACGTCGATATCGGCGGCGGAACTTCCAAAATCGCCGTGTGCGAGGCGGGCGACGTCCTCGAGACGACGGCAGCCGACATCGGCGCCCGCATCGTGTCTTTCGACTCCGAGGGACGCGTGGCGCGTATCGAGGAAGCCGGCCGGCGTTTCGCCGCGGAGGTCGGGCTCTTTCTCGAAATCGGCGCGAAACCCGACGCGACCCTGCTCGACGCAATGGTCGAGCGCATGGCCGATCGTCTGTTCGAAGTCATGAGCCGGCCGGTCCTTCGCGCCCAGTCGAATGCCCTGCTGCGCCTCGATCCGCTGCGCAACGAGCGCAAGCCCGAGGCGATCAGTTTTTCAGGCGGCGTGTCGGAATATATCTACGGACGCGAGCGCGAGGCTTTCGGCGATCTGGGGCCAGCGCTCGCCCGTGCGATCCTCGAGCGGGTCAAGGCCTGGGGACCGCGTGTCGTCGCTTCCGACGAAGGGATCCGCGCGACGGTCATCGGCGCTTCCCAATACACGATCCAAGTGAGCGGCAGCACCATCTTCGTCGCGCCGCAAAGCGTGCTCCCTCTGAGAAACGTGCCGGTCGTGACGCCGAATTTGCCCCTCGACGACGAGACCCTTGCCGTGGAACGGATATCCGAGTCGGTCGGAGCCGCGCTGCGCCGACTCGATCTCGACGACGGCGAGCGGCCGGTGGCCCTTTGCTACCGTTGG
>DATHHZ010000626.1:0-4596 GCA_035316965.1 Burkholderiales bacterium
GTTCCTCATCGACATCGATACCCCGATGGTTTGGCGCGGGCCGATGGTGACGCAGGCCCTCGAGCAACTCCTCAAGGACACCCGCTGGAAGGACGTCGATTACCTCATCGTCGACATGCCGCCCGGCACCGGTGACATCCAGCTCACGCTCGCGCAGAAGGTGCCGGTCACGGGGGTGGTCATCGTCACCACCCCGCAGGACATCGCTCTCATCGACGCCCGCAAAGGCCTCAAGATGTTCGAGAAAGTAGGCATTCCCATTCTCGGCGTCGTCGAGAACATGAGCACCCACATCTGCTCCCAATGCGGTCACGAGGAACACATCTTCGGGCAGGGCGGGGCGCAGCGCATGTGCAAGGAATACGGCACCGAGCTGCTCGGAGCACTGCCGCTCGACATCGCGATTCGCGAGCAGGCCGACTCGGGCAAGCCGACCGTGGTTGCCGACCCGGACGGCCGGGCGGCGGACATCTACCGCGCGATCGGGCGCAGGCTGGCGGTCAAGATCGCGGAATCCGCCAGGGACATGACCTCGAAGTTTCCGAACATCATCGTGTCCAAGAACACCTGAGGGCTCACCGCCGATGAGCATCAAGTCGGACAAGTGGATCCGCCGAATGGCGGCCGAGCGCCGCATGATCGAGCCTTTCGAGCCGGGGCAGGTGAAAGAGGTCAACGGTCAGCGCATCGTTTCCTACGGCACGTCGAGCTACGGCTACGACATCCGCTGCTCGAATGAATTCAAGCTGTTCACCAATCTCAACTCGACCATCGTCGACCCCAAGAATTTCGACGACAAGTCCTTCGTGGACGTCAAAGGCGACTCCTGCATCATCCCGCCCAACTCCTTCGCCCTGGCGCGGACGGTCGAGTACTTCCGCATCCCGCGGAACGTGCTCACCATCTGCCTGGGGAAATCGACCTACGCCCGCTGCGGAATCATCGTCAACGTCACGCCGCTTGAGCCCGAATGGGAGGGGCACGTCACGCTGGAGTTCTCCAACACCACCCCGCTCCCGGCCAAGATCTACGCCAACGAGGGCGTGGCCCAGGTCATCTTCATCGAATCCGACGAAGTCTGCGAGACCTCCTACAAAGACCGCGGCGGGAAATACCAGGGACAGAAGGGCGTCACGCTGCCGAAGATCTAAACCGGTCAGGCGACTCCCCCACTCCCTATTGCGTTTAGGATCTGCGGGGCCTACCATACGTTGTGATCTCGGTACGGCGAAGCGAGCCGCCGGCGCGCGCGGGAGGCGTGCAAATGCCGAAAATTCCGCTTGATTTCAGAAACGCAATCCCTATAATCGCCTGCATACGGGCTCCGGTTCGGTTGTCTGCAAAGCGGACGGTCAAACCCGGGCCCGCTGCTTTTGGAGATCGGATTTTGAACTGCAAATCACCCGCAAAGGAGGTCATCATGACATGCAAAAGGGAGCACTACGGCTCGCAGGACTTTTTCGCACTCGACATTCCCGTAACCTAGGTTCGTCCTGGAGACCCAAACGATGCAGATGCGTGCAGGCGTAGCTAAAAAGACCATCCGATCCATCCGACAGCAGGCATTCGAAGCAACCCACCTCTTCGACTCGCACCCCGAGTCGAGCCTGGATTTCGAGAAAGTCCGGGCGGCAATCACAGACGGCTACAGCAAGCCGTTTCTCCTGATCGATTCCACGATCGTCCGCGAGAAGACGCGGCGTTTCACGGCGGCGATGCCGCGTGTGCTGCCGCACTACGCGATCAAGGCCAACCCGGATCCCCGCATCCTCAAGCTCATGCTCGAGGAAGGCGCCGGATTTGAGATCGCTTCCGTCGCCGAGCTGGACCTCCTGCTCGGGCTGGGCGTTCCCGGGGCTGACGTCTTCTACTCCAATCCGGTCAAATCGCGCGACCAGATCGCCTACGCCGCATCGAAGGGTGTCCGGTGGTACGTAATCGACTCGGTCGAGGAGCTGAAGAAAATCCAATCGATCAAGGCGGACGGCCAGCTCTACCTGCGGATCGATACCCCTAATATCGGCAGCGACTGGCCCCTCGCCGGCAAGTTCGGCGCCCACGCCTCCGAGGTGCGCGACATCGTCGTTGCGGCGGCGAGACTCAAGGTCGACCTCGCGGGCGTCGCCTTTCACGTGGGCTCGCAGTGCCGCAACCCCGAAAACTGGCGCGTCGGCATCGAAAAGTCGCGCGCGGTTTTCGACCAGATGCTAAAAGCAGGACTCAATCCGCGACTTCTGAACATCGGCGGGGGTTTCCCAGTGAGGCACGTCAAGCCGATCCCCGCGATCGAGGTGATCGGCGAGGTCGTCAACCGGGCGCTGGGCGCGTTTCCTGACACAGTGAAGGTGATCGCCGAGCCCGGCCGGTTCCTGGTTTCCGACGCCGGCTATTTCGTCTGCCGCATCATGGGGACGGCGACCCGCGCGAACAAGCGTTGGATGCATCTGGACGCCGGGCTTTTCGGCGGCATCATCGAGACAGCCGAAGGGCTCAAGTACAAGGTCCGCACCGACCGCGCCGGACCGGATGTCCCCTGGAACGTTGCCGGACCCACCTGCGATTCGATCGACGTGGTGATGCGCGACGAGCCGCTCCCTTCCGACCTGCAGGAGGGCGACTATATTTACCTCAGGAACGCCGGTGCCTACACCACGGCCTACGCGAGCGGCTTCAACGGCTTCCCGCTGCCCGAGATCCGAGTGATCTGACGCCAGCAGCGCGCAGCAAGGCTGGGCCGCGAGCCGGGTTTCAAACGCGCGCCCGCTAGAAACAGCACGCGCTTGGCGGCGGCCCGGTCGTAGGCTTCGGCATCCTCGGAGGACCCGCCCTGCTTTCACCGCCCGGCCGCAGCCTCGCGGGCTTGCCCGATCCAGTCCTCCTGGTTCAAGCGAAGCGCCGGAATGAACGGGTGTGGTACAAACTGTACCATTACCCAATGAACATCCATCTTGAATTACCCGGGGGCTTTGCGTCGTATGCGGCCCGGCTCCCATTGTCGCGGGATTTGACCGAATAACCGAACTGAGAGGAGGCAGTGGAAACGAGTCTATCGCAAGCAAGCATCTTGATCGTCGATGATGACTCGAAGAGTCTCCTGGCCCTGCAACAACTCCTGCAAAGCGTGACGCAAAAAGTCGTTGTCGCAGATTCAGGTGAGGAAGCTCTGCGATGCGTCCTGAAACAGGACTTCGCAGTCATCCTCCTGGATGCGCGCATGCCGGGGGTGGATGGGTTCGAAACCGCCAGATTGATCAGGGAACGCGAACGATCACGGCACACCCCGATTATCTTCCTGACGGGCGTCTACGAAGACGTGCACTCGGTGTTTCGCGGGTACGAGGCGGGAGCCGTGGACTACATCGTCAAGCCGCTGGTGCCGGAAATCCTGAAGTCGAAAATATCGGTTTTTGTCGAGCTCTACATCAAGAATGCGGTATTGATTCGGGAGGTAGCCGATCGCAAGCTGGCAGAGGAGCACTTGAGGAAATCGGAGGAAAATTTGCGTGCCCTGGCAGCTCATTTGCAATCCGTGCGCGAAGAGGAATGGACGCGGATCGCGCGCGAGATCCACGACGAGCTCGGCCAGTCGCTGACGGGGCTGAAGATGGACTTGACCTGGGTGGTTAGCAGGCTGCCCGGGGATCAGCGGGCGCTCGCCGAGAGGATGAAATCGATGTTTGGCTTGATCGACGGCACCATCCAGTCCGTGCGGAAGATCGCCTCTCGGCTGCGGCCGGAGGTATTGGATCAGCTAGGGCTCACCGCGGCCATCGGCTGGCACGCGGGGGATTTTCGCAAGCGCACTGGGATCAGGTGCAAGCTCTCGCTGCCTTCAGACACGCTGATTCTCGATCAGGAACGATCGACGGCGGCGTTCCGTATTTTTCAGGAATTGCTGACGAACGTCGCGCGCCACGCAAACGCGACTAGGATCGATGTCGCGATGCGGGTTGATTCCGGCGCTCTAGTGTTGACGGTCGAAGACAACGGCAGGGGTATCGCGGAGTCGGCGATTGAAGACTCAAAATCGTTGGGGCTTTTGGGAATGCGCGAGCGCGTCCTTCCGTTTGGCGGGGCGATCGAAATCGCGGGGGCTCGGGACAAAGGGACCAAGGTGAGAGTGTGCATCCCCCTCGGCTTGAAGTAGAATTCCATGGTACCTGCGGCGACCCAACTGCCGCGGCCCGATGTCGTGGGGAATCGTTTCCTGGGGAGACTACGCCATGAGAATTCTAATCGCGGACGACCACGCGGTCGTTCGGCGTGGTCTGAAAGAGATCCTGGCCTCGGAGCACGACATGGACGTGGTCGGCGAGGCCAAGAACGGCGATGAAGCGCTCGAGCTCGTTCGCAAGCTCGACTGGGACGTCGCCGTTCTCGACTTTTCCATGCCCGGCCGAAGCGGGGTAGAGCTGATCAAGGAAATAAAACGCCGGCACCCGGGCCGCCCCGTCCTCGTTCTTAGCATGCTCCCCGAAGAGGCGCATGCCGCGCAGGTGTTCAAGGCGGGTGGCTCCGGCTACATCAACAAGGAAAGCGCCGGCGAGGAACTGACAGCCGCCATCCGCAAAGTGGCAAACGGGGGCAAGTATGTCA
>DATHHZ010000627.1:0-5191 GCA_035316965.1 Burkholderiales bacterium
CTCCCGCCTATCAACCTGCCATCGGCATCGATCCCCTCACTATCCACTAGCTCCTGCCAGGTTCCGTACGCGTAGGGGATACCTGCACGGGTGGCGACACGACGCGCCTTTTCGAGGCTCGTTGCAGCGATCGCGGCGACCTCGGCGCGCGGGTCACGCCGAATGGCGGGAACGAGTACCGTCTGCCCGTAGCCGGCACCTATCACCCCAAATCGCGTTTTCTGCAAGACCTGCCCCTCCGTTAGTTCTATCGGAGAGGCTTGCGAATGTAGACCACGGTGTCCGCAATCCGCGTGGCTACCACATAGTCGTGTTTCAGGCGCTCCTTAATATCGTTCACGCGCGCATTTTCCTCATCACCGTCCCTCATTACCACAGCGCGCGGCGTCTTGGAGAATATGCGCTCCACCTCGCTCGGGTAATCGACATTACCTATCCAACTGTAGGAGTCGTCGAGTATGAACGAGGGGAAAACGAATCGGGTTGGAAGTCGCGCGTGAGTCAAGAAGTAAATTGTTGGTCCCCGGTTTACGACGTAGATGTAATCCTGAGGAGAAATCTGTCCTTTAATGTAGCGCGCAACATTCACATTGACATCCCCCTGTGTCACGTACGCAGAGATCCATGGAATATAGCTCTTTTGTATTGTGCGGACCACGGGAAATCCTATGGCAATGACGACCGCAAAAGCCAAGATCGCCCGATTCCCGCCCGCGATTTGGAACCGAGTAGATGCGTGGGCTAAGAGCAGACACAGCGGTGGCATGGTCACAAGATAGTAGTGCTTGAAGAACCTAAGGGTTAGGCTGGCTTCAGCAAACCCGGCAAGGAGCCATAGGAAAAGGAATGGAAGAATGGGCGCGACTTTCGGCCCATGTCGCGTTTTTATTCTAAGGAAAGTGATTGCGGCAACCGCCACCCATGACCACTTGATCCAGTCCTCCAGTCCATGTTTCAGCGCGATCCAGATGCCCTGGCCCTGGCTGCTCCTAGCCGCAAGGTACCTCTCGTAGGTACCGAAGTTAGAGTCGAGGTATAACTCGAGTGCATCTTGCATCCAGAGGTAGCTGATAGCCGCAATGCTCGGCAGGGCTCCACCGACGACAAACATCACAATGACCGGCGGCGCGTAACGTACCGAGCGATAATGAGCGAGCAAGAAATACGCTATGAATAACGCAATCTCTATGGCGACAACGTACTTGATCTGTACTGCAGCACCAAAGCTTAAACCGGCGGCGAGTGCGTAGAGCAGCGCTTTTCTGCGCGTCGATTCAGGACTCGAGGTCGAAACGATAAGGCAAAGAAGCCCGAGCACGTTGAAAAAAATGTAAAAGAGTTCAGTGTTTGACGACAATCCCTGAAGTCCACCCAAGGTGAGAGCCGGGTAGCTGATCGCCGCGACGACGCCCGCAACATCGCTGCGAAGTAGCCGCCTTGCGATCAGCAGCAACACCACGGAAGTCATGTAGACGATGGCAATCGTAATGAAGCGAACCGACACCATCGATTCGCCGAGCATACCCATTGCCGCAGCAAAGATCGCGACGATTCCAATCGGCTTGACCTCCAGGACTGTGGTGTAGGGTGGATGCCCGTTGAGCCATTGGGACGCCATGAGGACATACAGGCCTTCGTCCCAATCGACGGCTGAGACGAGAAGCGTCGGCGCGCGCAGGATCAGCACCCAGAACAGCAGAAATATCAGGAAACCGATGGGTTTGGCGTTTACAATCATTCGCTGTCCGACCTTCATGCGCGTCAAATGTAGGGCGTTGCCTAGAGCCTACACGTCAAGCCGATGCTGCTCCAGCCAAAGCAGCAAGACGACAAAGGTGTACGCGAGCCGCCGCGATCCGTGGCCGGCGCGCGCGGCGCGCCACAAGTTGCTCACCGCCGGTGCGTTCAGGAAGGGCGCGATCTCTTCCGCTCGATGCACAACATCTTCGCACCGGTCCCGCCAGGCGCCGTTGAAGAGTTCGCGCAACGGCACCGAGAACCCGTGTTTGGGCCGGTTCCAGACCGAGTCCGGCAGATAACGCCGCGCCAAATCGCGCAGCAGCAGCTTGTCCTCGCCGTTGAAATGCGCCTTGGCCGGGAGTCGGAGCACACCGTCGAGCACCGCGTTGCCCAGCAGCGGTACGCGCACTTCCAGTCCGTGCGCCATGCTCGCGCGATCGGTCTTCGCCAGGCAGTTGTCGGACAAATACGTCCAGAGATCGGCTCGCATCAGGCTTTCCGTGTTCACCTTGCCGCCGAAGGAGGCGGCGAGCTCGCGCCACAGATCCAGGGTTTTTTCGGGAGCGCAGCGCGCCCAGGCTTCGGACGCCAGATAGCGCTTGAGGCTCTTGCGCGAAACCTCCCACGGGCCGAGCTCGACCCGGCGATAGAACACCCGATCACGACCGTGCAAGCTGCGGCGCAATAACGCGCCCGGCAGCCATCCCGCCTGCACGAGCTTGCGCAGGAGATCCTGACCCGGTCGACGCGGGTAACGGTCTTCCTCCTCGCGGAAGCGCGCATAACCGCCGAACAATTCGTCGCCCCCGTCGCCGCTGATCGCGACCGTGACGAACGAGCGGGTGAGCCGCGAAAGCGCATGGGTCATCACGTAGGCCGGGTCGGCGAGCGGTTGGTCCAGATCGCCTATGGCTGCGGCGAAGCTTGCGCCGTCGACCTGCGGGGCATCGACTGCGTGGTGCTCCGTGCCGAAACGCTCCGCGACGGCACGCGCATAGGGCGTCTCGTCGAAGTCCGCCTCGCGAAAGCGGAGATTGAAGGTTCTCAACGGGCGAGCTCCCGCACGCGCCATGTAATGGACCATGAGGCTCGAATCGATTCCCCCGGAGAGAAACGCGCCGAGCGGCACATCCGCGACGAGCTGCGCGCGCACGCTGTCGCCGATCGCGTCATCGACGCGATCGAGCAATTCCGTGCGGTCGAACGCGGCACCGCTCGGGCCCGGTATGTCCCAATAGCGTTTGATCTCGAGCTTTCCGTCGCGCGCGCTCCATGCAAGCTGCGAGGCGGGCGAGAGCTGCCGCACGGCGTTCAGGAAAGAATGCGGTGCCAGCGCCGTCTGGCTGGCAAGGTAATCGCGCAGTGCCTGGTAGTCGATCTGGCGGGGGAACCCGTCGAGCCGCAGAAACGGCGCGAGCGTGGACCCGAACGAGAAACCGGCCGCGGTGGAATAGAAGAACGGCTTGATGCCCATCCGGTCGCGCGCCGCGAACAGCACGCGCTCGCGCGCGTCCCATACGGCGAATGCGAACATCCCGTCCAAGCGCGGCACCAGGCGGTCGCCCCATGCGGCGAATCCCTGCAGCAATACCTCGGTGTCGGACTGGGTGATGAAAGCATGGCCGGCGCCTGCGAGCTCTTTCCGCAATTCGCGAAAGTTGTAAATTTCACCGTTGAAAACGATCGTGTAGCGCCCATCGGCGGAACGCATCGGCTGCTGCCCGGAAACCAGATCGATCACGGCAAGGCGGGTATGACCGAGAATGGCATCGCCGAGATCGAGCAGCGCGCTGTCGTCGGGTCCGCGCGTGCGCAAGGTATCGAGCGCCACCCCGGCGCCGTCACGCCACGGCGTGCCTATCAGACCGAAGATTCCGCACATGGGCTAGGGATGCCGAGAGTTGCTGGCCGCGTCGTGCCTTCGAAACAGGTATTCGTCATTGCCGGATCCGAACAGTCCCGATCTTTTCCGTACGTTCTGTCTGATCAAGTCGAAACCAAGGCGCGTGAGCAATTGCGCCAATTCCCGCGGCGCAATCGACTCGTAAGGATAACCGCCGATCCAGTCCCGGACGTCGTGGAGGAAATCCATGCCGCGCTTGTGCTTGTAGCCGGCGATGTGCTTGCTCAGGCGTTTTCCCCTGAGCAGCAGGTAGAAACCGAAGAGCCGGATGTAAATCCTCTCGGCTCGCGCCTGCTCCGCCGCAGAGGCGTTGACGTACCAGCGCTTGATGCGCTTCCACATCTCGCAGTAACGCGTCTTTCCATACAAGGCCACGGCGAACAGTCCGCCCGGCTTGACACGCTTCGCGGCCGTTTCGATCGCGCGGGTCATGTCGCCGGTGTGATGCAGCACTCCCCACGAATAGACGATGTCGAATTCGCCGAAACCCTCCTTCTCGAGATCGAACACGCTGACCTGCCGAACCGTCGTGTTGGTTCCCGGCCAATTCCGTTCCAGAACGGCGCCGGCCGTCGAGACCGAATCCGGATCGACATCGATCGCCACGATCTCCTTTGCCCCGAAACGCAGCGCGACGAGCGCGTGCAGTCCGGAGCCGCAACCGACGTCGAGAAAGGTCCGGCCGGAGAGATCGCGGGTCTCGAGGAACAATGCCATTCTGTCTTCGGCCTTTCGGATCGCCTCCTCGTCGATCAGAGGCGAAAAGCTCTCCCAGTTCTTGCCGAATTCGAACCGGCCCTTGGTCACATTGTGCCTCTCGCGGACGGTCGCTCGGCAGCCAGCGCCTCGTAGGCCGCCGTCACGGTATCTGCCGCGTACGCGCTGAGGTCGACCCGCGAAAGTTGCGGCGGATCGGCGAGTGCACGGGCGATCGCTTCCGCGAGCGCGGCGGCGTCGTTCACGGGAACCAAACATCCGGGACAGGCCTCGCCCAGGATTTCGCGCGGACCGGACGGGCAGTCGGTGCTGACCACGGGCGTGTCCAGAGCCAGGGCCTCGATGATGACGTTGGGCAGCCCTTCGTGGTCGGAGCAAAGCACGAGGAGCTCCGCACCGGCGATCCAGGGATAGGGATTGGTCTTGAAACCGGCAACGATGACGCGTCCCTCGAGCCCGCGCCTGCGGATCAGGTCCGACAAGGCGGGCTCGCGCTCCGCGAGCAGAACCAGCGGGTGAGGCGTGTCGAGCCGCGCAAAAGCATCGAGCAGCAAGTCGTGGCGCTTCTGTCCGGTGAAACGGCCGACGTGTATGAGGTAGGGGACGGCAGGCCGATCCGGCGCGGACTCGGTGGCGAGCGCGCGCATGGCGGTGAAATCGAACGGATTGTAGATGCGCTCGACGCGGGGGCGGTCAAGAGCGAGCCCGCGGCGCAAATCCTCCGCCACGCCGTCGGATACGGCGATCAGAGGTCCCCTGCCATAGAGGCGGCGGTAACGGCGAAGGCGCCGCCGCGCCTTGCCCGGGTCGCGCTCGTGCAGGCGCGCGATC
>DATHHZ010000628.1:0-5209 GCA_035316965.1 Burkholderiales bacterium
AGGCCGCGGCCGAGTCGCCGTCGATCGATCCGAAGTTTCCCTGCCCGTCGATCAGCGGATAGCGCATGGAGAAGTCCTGGGCCATGCGAACCAGCGCCTCGTAGGTGGCCGAGTCGCCGTGCGGATGGTACTTCCCGAGGACCTCGCCCACCACGCGGGCGCACTTCACGTAGGGACGGTTCCAGACGTTGTTCGCCTCGTGCATCGCAAAGAGCACGCGCCGGTGCACGGGCTTCAGCCCGTCGCGCACGTCCGGCAGCGCGCGCCCCACGATCACGCTCATCGCGTAATCGAGGTAGGAGCGGCGCATCTCCTCTTCCAGGCTGACGGGAAGAGTTTCCTTGGCGAATTGTTCCATGAGGGTTGCTGTTTTTTGAGCTTCGGGGCAGCCGGCGAAAGGATGAAATTTTATCAGCTTAAGACATTTCGAACCACCGGATTCGCGATCGCGATCGGGCGATTTTCCCTCTGGAAATTCGTTGCCGCTCGGCGATGTGGTGTATGATCTCCGGCATCGAAGAAGTTGCGCGCACGACGAGCGCACGGCATGCCCACGACCAGGAGGACCCCTTGAACAAGCTGAAACTTGCAATTGGAAGCGCCGTCCTGAGCCTGCTCGCCTCCTGCGCAACCGCCCCCGAACCGGTGCCGCAACCTCAGCCGGCGCCCGTGTCCTTGCCCGTGCCTCCACCCGCACAGCGCCAAGTCACGCCGCCTCCGGCGCCCGTAGCGGCGCCGAAGCGATGCGATGCGACGCTTGCCTTTCAGAAGGACGAGACATTCCCATTCGATCGATACGCGCTCACCGAGGCGGCGAAAGCGCGTCTGGATCGCGACGTGATCGGAAAGCTCGCCGACTGCTCCAGCGTGGAAGCCGTCGTGATCGAGGGGCACGCCGACCGCATCGGCAGCCAGCAGTACAACCAGAAGCTGTCCGAGCGCCGCGCCGACAGCGTCAAGAGCTACTTGGTCGGCAAGGGCGCCGATCGTAACGGGATCGAAACGATCGGCATGGGCAAGACCGTTCCGGCGAAATTCTGCCCCGACAGCAAGAAGCGGTCGGAGCTGATCGCCTGCCTCGCCCCCAATCGACGCGCTATAGTCTCGATCAAGGGTCCGGGAAGATAAGACGCGGTTTCAAAGTTAACCGGCTGTCATCCTGAGCCCTACGCTTTCGCTCAGGATAGACTCCGCGAAGGATCTGCTTTTCGTTGCTAAAAGCAGATTCTTCGGGCTGCGCCCTCAGAATGACAGCTCACTAGAACATGCAAGCGGTCGACCTCCTCATCAGCGCCCGCTGGGTGATCCCGGTCGAGCCCGCGGGGGCCGTCCTCGACGATCACAGCGTTGCGGTCGCGGAAGGGCGCATCGTCGCGGTGCTGCCCTCGGGCGAGGCCCAGCAGCGCTTCGAGGCCCGCGAGCATTTGCACCTGGACAGGCACGCCCTGATTCCGGGCCTCGTGAATCTGCACACCCACGCGGCGATGACGCTCATGCGCGGGCTCGCCGACGACCTTCCCTTGATGACCTGGTTGCGCGATCACATCTGGCCCGCCGAAACCAAGCACGTGTCGCCCGAATTCGTATACGACGGTACGCTGCTCGCCTGCGCCGAAATGCTGCGCGGCGGCGTGACCTGCTTCAACGAGATGTATTTTTTCCCGGAGGCGGCGGCGCGCGCGGCGCTCGAGGCCGGAATCCGCGCGGTGCTCGGCATCATCGCGTTCGAGTTCCCCACGTCCTACGCGGCCGACGCCGACGACTACATCGCCAAGGGACTTGCGACGCGCGACGCTCTCAAGGAAGAGCCGCTCCTGTCCTTCTGCATGGCCCCGCACGCTCCGTATACGGTGAGCGACAAGACTTTTGCGAAGATCGTCACCATCGCCGAAGAGCTCGACCTTCCCATCCACACCCACCTACACGAGACTCAGCAGGAGATCGAGGAGAGCCTCACCCGGTACAAGGCGCGGCCGCTTGAGCGCCTGCGCGCGCTGGGCATGCTGGGACCGCGGCTGATCGCGGCGCACGCGGTGCATGTCACGGACCAGGAGATCGGAATGCTCGCGCACCAGGGCGCCTCCATCGCGCATTGCCCCTCGTCGAACCTCAAGCTCGCGAGCGGGTTCGCGCCCGTGGCGGCCATGCTGGCGCGCGGCATCAACGTCGGCATCGGCACCGACGGCGCGGCGAGCAACAACCGCCTGGACTTGTTCCAGGAAATGCGCACCGCCGCGCTTCTCGCAAAGGCGGTGGGGAACGACGCCCAGGCGATGCCGGCGCATCAGGCTCTCGCCGCGGCTACGCTGCACGGCGCCCGCGCGCTCGGCCTGGAAGCGTCGATCGGGTCGCTCGCGCCGGGAAAGTTCGCCGACCTGTGCGCGGTCGCTTTCGACGAGCCTGAGCTTGCCCCGCGTTACGACCCGGTCTCGCATCTGGTGTATGCGGCGGGGCGCGAACACGTATCGCATGTGTGGGTCGCGGGGGAACCGAGGGTCCGCGAAAGAATGCTCGCCGGATTCGAAAATCGCAGCTTGAATAATCGTGTCCTTCTGTGGCAGAATAAGTTAGCAGCAGAAACAAAAGCTTAAAGCTGGCGTTTTGCGGAATTCCCAAGGGCGTACCCAGGCTGCTCGAGCCGCGGCTCGAGCCTCAACCTACGAGAGGAAAGCATGAACAAAAGACTGAGCACCGCGCTATCGGCGATTGTCCTGCTCGCGTTCGCAGGCTGTGCAGCCACGCCGGAACCCGCACCCGCACCGCCCCCGGCACCCGCGCCGCAAGCTCCGCCGCCCCCGCCTCCGCCTCCGCCTCCTGCGCCCGCACCCGCGCCCAAGCCGGAGAAGGTGACCACCGCGTCCACGGTCAATTTCGATTTCGACCGTTACGTGATCCGGCCGGATGCGAGGTCGAAACTCGACGACCTGGTCGGCAAACTGCGCACCGTCAACCTCGAGGTGGTCATCGCGGTCGGGCACGCCGATCGCCTCGGCAGCGATGCCTACAACATGAAGCTGTCGGTGCGTCGCGCCGACTCGGTGAAGGCCTATCTCGTCAGCAAGGGCATCGCGGCGAGCCGGATCTACACCGAAGGCAAGGGCGAGCGCCAGCCGGTGAAGGATTGCAAGGGATCGGGCAAGACCAAGGAGCTGATCGCATGCCTCGAGCCGAACCGCCGGGTCGAGACCGAGGCCGTCGGTTCCGTCACGAAGTAACGGCGCTCCACTTCAAAAAGCCCTGCGCATGCAGGGCTTTTTTATTGCGACGCCCTTAGAATGTCATTCTGAGGGCGCAGCCCGAAGAATCTGCTTTGAGGCTATCCAAAAGCAGATCCTTCGCTGCGCTCAGGATGACAGCCCATGAACGCCGATCCGCAGGAACTGGAAAAATTCAGCGCGCTCGCGCACCGCTGGTGGGATCCGGAGAGCGAGTTCAAGTCGCTCCACCAGATCAATCCGCTGCGCCTGGACTGGATCGACCGCATTTCGAAGCTAGCCGGGAAGTCGGCGCTCGACATCGGCTGCGGCGGCGGGCTCCTCGCCGAGGCGATGGCGCGGCGCGGCGCCCGGGTCAAAGGCATCGACCTTTCCGATAAGGCGCTGAAGGTTGCGCAGCTGCATCTGCACGAGAGCAAGCTCGCCGTGGACTACGAGGCGGTTTCGGCCGAAGATCTCGCCGGGCGCTCACCCGGCGCCTACGACGTCGTCACCTGCATGGAGCTGCTCGAGCACGTACCCGATCCGGCGAGCACCGTGCGCGCCTGTTCTCAACTCGCGCGAAGGGACGGCCGGGTGTTTTTCTCGACGATCAACCGCAACCTGAAGTCCTACGTCCTTGCGGTGATCGGCGCCGAATACGTGCTGAAGCTCCTCCCGAGGGGAACGCACGACTACGCGAAGTTCGTCAAGCCCTCGGAGCTCGCGCGCCACTGCCGCGACGCGGGCTTGAGCGTGCGCGAGATCACGGGCATGACCTACAACCCGCTCACCCGGGTCTACTCGCTCGGGCCCGACACGGATGTCAACTACCTCGTTTACTGCGTGCGCGAGTGAAACTCGCCGGGGTCCGCGCAGTTTTGTTCGACCTGGACGGTACCCTGGCCGACACCGCTCCCGATCTCGCTCGCGCGCTGAATCGGGTGCGCGCCGAGCAGGGCCTCCCGCCCCTGCCGCCCGAGGTCGCGCGCCCGCACACCTCGAGCGGTGCGCGCGGCCTGCTCAAGGCCGGCCTCGATGTCACGCCAGAAAGCGAGGGCTACCGCGCGCTGCGCGAGCGCTTTCTCGATTTCTACGAAAAGGAGCTGTGCGTCGAAACGCGTCTCTTCGCCGGCATCTCCGAGTTGCTCGCAAAAATCGAGGTGCGCAAGCTCCCCTGGGGCGTCGTCACCAACAAGGGCAAGCGCTTCACCGAGCCGCTGCTGCACCTGCTCTCCGTGGACCATCTTGCCGCGTGCGTCGTGAGCGGCGACTCGACCCCCCACATCAAGCCGCACCCGGCTCCGCTCCTGCTCGCGGCATCGCTCCTCTCGCAGCGGCCAGCGGATTGCGTGTACATCGGCGACGACCTGCGCGACGCGCAGGCCGCCCGCGCCGCGGGGATGCGTTTCGTCGCCGCCGGCTGGGGCTATCACGGCGAGGGCGGCGATCCGAACGCCTGGGACGCGGATGCGGTGATCGCCCACCCCCGCGAATTCCTGGACTTGTTCTCATGAGGAGAAACCCATGCCGGCCTATTGGGTAGCCCGCGCGAAAGTCAACGATCCCGTGGAATACAAGAAGTACGCGGACCGCGTGCCCGCGATCCTCGCGAAGTACGGCGCGAAGGTGCTCACGCGCGGCGGGCGCTATCAGACTCTCGAAGGCCCGGAGAGATTCAACCGCTTCGTCGTCATCGAGTTCCCGACCTTCGAGCAGGGCGTCGCCTGCTTCTATTCGCAGGAGTACAGGGAGGCGGCGGCGTTTCGCCGCAGGAACAAGGCGGGCGAAAACGAGCTGGTGATGGTCGAGGCGGGAGAAGGCGCGCCGAAGTGAGGAGAAGGCGCGCCGAAGTGAGCTGCCCTCACCCGCTCACTGCGTTCGCACCCTCTCCCGCTCACTGCGTTCGCACCCTCTCCCGCTTGCGGGAGAGGGCTAGGGTGAGGGCCCCATCTGTGGGATAATTCCTCGCTGCAGAGAAATCGGGGGCGACCTGGTTTCGACGTGGGTATCGA
>DATHHZ010000629.1:0-4545 GCA_035316965.1 Burkholderiales bacterium
CCGGCATTGATCGGAGCCTCGGCGGCGCTGACTATTTCCGGCATTCCGTTCAACGGCCCGATCGGGGCCGCCCGCGTGGGCCGCATCAACGGCGAATACGTGCTCAACCCCACGGCGACACAACTCAAGGAAAGCCAGGTCAACCTCGTGGTAGCGGGCACCGAGCACGCCGTGCTGATGGTGGAATCGGAGGCGCAGGAGCTTGCCGAGGACGTCATGCTCGGCGCGGTTGTTTTCGGCCACGAGCAAATGAAGGCGGCAATCCAGGCGATTCACGAATTGGCTGACGAAGCCGCAAAGCCCGCCTGGGACTGGAAACCGGCGGAGAAGGATCAGACGCTCGTAAGCCGCATCAAGGAGCTCGCCGAAAGCGAGCTGCGGGCTGCGTTCGCGTTGCGCCAGAAACAGGCGCGTTCCGAGGCGATAGACGGTATCTGGAAGCGCGTATTCGAAGAGCTCGGCGTGGGCAAGGAAGGCGGGCCCGACGCGAACGTGGTGAAGGAAATATGCTTCGAGCTCGAATCGCGAATCGTCCGCAACCAGATCCTGGACGGCGAGGCGCGAATCGACGGCCGCGACACCCGCACGGTTCGGCCGGTCGGCGTTCGCGTGGGCGTGCTGCCCCGAACGCACGGCTCGGCACTCTTTACGCGTGGCGAAACGCAAGCACTGGTGGTGGCAACGCTCGGGACCGGGCGCGATGAGCAAATCATCGATGCGTTGATGGGCGAGTACAAGGAGCGCTTCATGCTCCATTACAACATGCCGCCTTACGCCACCGGCGAGACAGGTCGCATGGGCTCGCCCAAGCGTCGCGAAATAGGCCACGGACGCTTGGCGAAACGTGCGCTCGTGGCGGTTTTGCCGGCAGCCGAGGAATTCGCGTATTCGATGCGCGTCGTGTCCGAGATTACCGAGTCGAACGGCTCGTCCTCCATGGCCTCGGTTTGCGGCGCAAGCCTCGCGCTCATGGACGCGGGCGTGCCGATGAAGGCGCACGTCGCGGGTATCGCCATGGGGCTCATCAAGGAAGGTAAGCGCTTCTCTGTTCTCACCGATATTCTGGGCGACGAGGACCACCTCGGCGACATGGACTTCAAGGTGGCGGGAACCGAGCGCGGCGTGACTGCACTGCAGATGGACATCAAGATCGAGGGTATTACCAAGGAGATCATGCAGGTCGCGCTCGCCCAGGCGCGCGAAGGCCGCATGCACATCCTCGGCGTCATGAAGGAGGCGCTGGAGGGATCGCGCACCGAGATTTCGAGCTACGCCCCGCGTATCATCAAGATCAAGATCAATCCCGAGAAGATCCGCGACGTGATCGGCAAGGGTGGAGTGGTGATTCGCGGGCTGCAGGAGGAGACCGGAACCACGATCGAGATCTCCGACGACGGCACAGTCTCGATCGCCTGCGTCAACTCCGAGGGCGGCTTGGCCGCAAAGAAACGCATCGAGGATATCACCGCCGACGTCGAAGTGGGCAGGGTCTACGATGGCACGGTGCTGAAGCTGCTCGATTTCGGCGCGATCGTGCAACTTCTGCCCGGCAAGGACGGACTTCTGCACATTTCGCAGATCAGCCAGGAGCGCGTCAACAACGTATCCGACTACCTCAAAGAGGGCCAGCGGGTAAAGGTCAAGGTGCTCGAGGCCGACGAGAAGGGCCGGGTGCGCCTCAGCATGAAAGCGGTCAAAGAGGCCGCCGCGACAACACCCACCTGAGCGACAGCAGGAAAAGGAAGGGCGCCTAAGGCGCCCTTTTTTATTATTGTCGCTCCCGCGGAAGCGGGAGCCCAGGGCCTTAGAAGCCGCTGGATCCCTCCTTTCGCGGGGATGACCGGCTGGACGGCTCCGCCGTCAGCCGGTCACTTTGCGACCTGCTTCTCCCTCAGCTCGTCGAGCGTCTTGCAGTCGATACACAATGTCGCGGTAGGCCGGGCCTCAAGCCTCTTCAGGCCGATCTCGATGCCGCAGTTCTCGCAATAGCCGTAGTCGTCCTTGTCGATGCGCGCGATGGTTTCGTCGATCTTCTTGATGAGCTTGCGCTCGCGATCGCGGTTGCGCAGCTCTAGGGCAATGTCCGATTCCTGGCTGGCGCGATCGTTGGGATCGGCGAACACGGTCGCGTCGTCTTGCATCGCATGGACGGTCCGGTCGATGTCTTGCGAGAGCTCCAGCTTCAGCGCTTCGAGGACCCTCTTGAAATGCTCACGCTGTCTGAGATTCATGTACTCCTCGCCCTTTTTCAGCAGGTAAGGCGGGAAGGCTTTGTGCAGCAGCTCCAAGTTACAATCTCCGCGTCGTGAGCGAGAGACAATTTGATACCAGAAATCAACAGGGCGGGCAAGCGAATTTCGCCCGGTATTGCTGACCTCTCCGCGTTGACCACGTCGGGTACGCAGGCGTAAGATGCCACACCCGCGGGGTGTAGCGCAGTCTGGTAGCGCGCTTGCTTTGGGAGCAAGATGTCGGGAGTTCAAATCTCTCCACCCCGACCAGATTTTGCGGCAGCCGCCGCCGAGACGGCTGCGCCTTACCCGTGCCCGTAGCTCAAACTGGATAGAGCACCAGCCTTCTAAGCTGGGGGTTGTGGGTTCGACTCCCGCCGGGCGCGCCACTTCCGTTGATTTTCAGAACGCGGAAACAACCCTGCAAACGAAAGGAAGCTTCCGATGATCGAAGTCCATACTTGGCCCACGCCCAATGGGCACAAGATCCACATCATGCTCGAGGAAACCGGGCTGGATTACGAGGTTCGGCCGGTGAACATCCGCATCGGCGAGCAGTTCAAACCGGAGTTCCTGAGAATCAGCCCGAACAACAAGATCCCCGCGATCGTGGACCGCAACGGGCCGGACGGAAAGCCGATCGCGGTCTTCGAGTCTGGAGCGATTCTCGTTTATCTGGCGGGAAAAACGGGGAAGCTGCTGCCCCGGGACGTTCGCGCAAAGTACGTCGCGCTGCAATGGCTGATGTTCCAGATGGGTTCGGTCGGCCCGATGATGGGGCAGGCCGGGCATTTCAGGAGCAACGCCGTGCCCGAACGCATCGAGTACGCAATCAACCGTTACACGAACGAGGTCAGGCGCTTGCACGCCGTGATGGAGAAGCGGCTATCGGAGGCGCTGTACTTTGCCGGCTCGGAGTATTCCATCGCTGATATCGCGATTTTTCCGTGGCTTCGCGCGAGCGAGCGAAACGGAATCGACTGGGCGGAGTTTCCCAAGGTCAAGAAGTGGTTCGACGGAATCGACGCGCGCCCAGCCGTGCAGCGCGCGCTGAAGGTGCTCGCAGACGTCCAGACTACGCCTCCCGGACAGTACGATCCGAAAGCACGCGAGATCCTGTTCGGCGCGACGCAATATCAGCGTCACTGAGGGGAAATCCGGCGAGCTGATAATGACGGGAGAGATTATCTTGAGCGCGCGTCTGCGCCGTTTTCTGTTTGTTACCGGGCTGGGGCTTTGCTTGCATGCGCCGTCGCTCGCCCAGGACCGGACTCCTCCGGTGCCCGCTACGTCATCCGTTGCGGCGTCACTAAAAGCGATCAATGGCCGTAACCTGCTGAAGCACATCAAGGTGCTGGCCTCGGATGAATTCGAGGGGCGCTCGCCCGGCACCAACGGAGAAACCTTGACCATCGCCTACATAAAACAGCAATTCACCCGACTTGGGCTGGCGAGCGGCAATCCGGATGGCACTTATGTGCAGCAGGTGCCGATGATAGGCGTGACTTCCACGCCGAAGCTTACGTTCAATGCAGGCGGCAAAGCGACGCCACTCAATTTCCCTGGCGATTTTGTAGCGTTCTCACCGCGTGCCGAGCGCGACATCAGGGTAGATAACTCGGAAATGGTCTTCGTCGGTTATGGCGTTCTCGCGCCGGAGTTTGGCTGGGACGACTACAAAGGTGCCGATCTGCGCGGCAAGACGCTGGTGATGCTGATCAACGATCCTCCGGTCCCAGACCCCAACAATTCGGCCAAACTCGATCCGGCCATGTTCAAAGGCGAGGGCATGACCTATTACGGGCGCTGGACTTACAAATATGAAATGGCGGCGAAACTCGGCGCCGCGGCCGCCATCATCGTGCATGAAACCAAACCGGCCGCCTATCCGTATGAAGTCGTCGTCAACAGTTGGGCACGCGAAAATTTCATCCTGAAAACCGACGGTCCTAACCCGAACTTCCCCGCAGTCCCCGCGTGGATACATCTGGACCGCGCCAGGAACTTGTTCCGTGCCGCTGGAGTGGACTTCGAAACGCTCAAAAAGTCGGCCTTATCGAGGGAATTCAAACCGGTCAGCCTCGGGGTGACAGCGACATTCCAAGTGCAGAACACGTTGCGTGAAATCGCTTCGAACAACGTAGTGGCAAAAATTGAAGGTTCCGATCCGGAGCTGAAAAACGAGTGTGTTGTTTACTCGGCGCACTGGGATCATTTCGGCGTCAACGATAAATTGCAGGGCGCGCGGACTCAACAGATATTCCACGGCGCATTGGACAATGCGTCGGGGGTGGCGACGTTGCTTGAGTTGGCC
>DATHHZ010000630.1:0-5075 GCA_035316965.1 Burkholderiales bacterium
AACAAAGGCTTCGCCGCTGTTGCCATCCTCGCCCTGGCCCTCGGCGTCGGTGCGAACACCGCCATCTTCAGTCTCGTCAACGGCGTTCTCCTGCGGCCACTCCCGTTTCCGGACGCGGAGCGCATCGTTTTCTTCGAGGGCCGAAACCCGGCGGCAGGGATCAACGAAAGTAATATCTCCTACCCCGATTTCCTGGATTGGTCGGGACAAACCGATCTCTTCGCGGCGACCTGCGCGTTCTATACCGGTAACTCAAATCTTGGAGCCGACGGCGCCGAGCCGGAGCGCGTGCCTCGCGCCGGAGTAACCACCGGATTCTTCGCGGTGCTGGGCGTCCAACCCGCGCTTGGTCGAGCGTTTGTCCCGGAAGACGATAAACCCGACACGGTGACGGTCGCGATCATCAGCCATGGTTTATGGAAACGCCGTTTCGGTGCCGATCCGGGAATCATCGGCAAACAAGTCCAGATTAGCGCACGGCAGATCACGATCCTCGGCGTGATGCCGCAGGGATTTGAATTTCCCGAGCAAACCCAGATCTGGATGACGAGCGGGGTGAAGACGGCGGATGAACCGCGCGACAATCGCTCATGGCAGGCGATCGCGCGTCTCAACCCCGGGGTCGATCTCAAGCAAGCGCAATCTCGCATCAGCGCGATCAACGCCCAGCACGCGAAGGAATTTCCCGACACGAACAAAGGCTGGGACGCCAGTCTCCAGGTTCTTCACGAACGAATGGTCCGCGAAATAAAGCCGTCGCTCCTCGCGCTCCTCGGCGCGGTTGGATTGGTGTTGCTGATTGCCTGCGCGAACGTCGCCAACCTTCTTCTCGCGCGCGGCGCTGCGCGCCAGAAAGAGATCGCGATCCGAGCAGCAATGGGCGCCAGCCGCGGCCGGGTCATCAGGCAAATGCTCACGGAGAGTATTTTGCTTTCCGCGATTGGCGGCATCGCGGGTCTGCTCCTGAGCATCTGGCTGACCGATGTCCTCATTTCGATCGTTCCGGAGGGCGCGCCCCGAATGGATCAGGTTGGAATCGATTATCGCGTGCTCGCTTTCGCGCTCGGTGTCTCGGCCCTCACCGGTATCCTGTTCGGCCTCGTGCCCGCGCTTCAGGCTTCGAAGTTGGACGTCAGCAGTTCCCTTAAGCAAGGCGGCCGGACCGGCGAAGGCCATCGGCGGACGAGCGCGCGCAGTCTGTTGTTGATCGGCGAAGTGGCCCTCTCGCTGATGTTGCTCGTTGGCGCCGGTCTTCTCATCAAGAGCTTCCTTCGTCTCCAGGAAGTCCGCCCCGGTTTTACCCCGCACCATGTTCTTGTCGCTATGGTTTCGGTGCCCGGCGCAAAATACAAGGAACAGCAACGGCCGGAATTTTTCCGTCAACTCCTGGAACGATTGGCAGCGTCGCCGGGCGTGCAGGCCGTCGGCGGCGCGATCAATCTACCGCTGGTCGCGACCAATTATGCAATCGGACGCGCCTTCATTCCCGAGGGCCGACCACTCACGGTGGACGAAGCACATGATTCGAGCTTCTCCACTATCACTGGTGATTATTTTCGTGCGCTTCAAATTCCGCTCCTGGCGGGACGCACTTTCGAGCAACGGGATAACGCCGAGGCCCCCAAGGTAGTCGTCATCAACGAATACGCCGCGAAACGTTATTTCGGGTCGCCGGCGGCGGCCATCGGCAAGCGCCTCGGCATTTGGCGCGATGAGAAATTCCTGCGCGAAATCGTCGGGGTGGTCGGCGATACGAAACCCGGATCGCTTTCCGACCCGGAAAGCGGAGCCCAAATTTACGTGCCGCACGCTCAGGACGCCGGTTGGAATTTCATGGGACTTGTCATTCGCACCGCCGGTGATCCGGCTGCCTTCATCACTACCCTGCGTCGTGAAGTGCAGGCGTTGGACAAGGACCAACCCGTCTACAACGTCCGAACCTTCGACGACGTGGTCGCGAACTCGTTAGGGACACGCCGGGTTTCGATGCAACTATTTGCGGTCTTTGCCGGCGCGGCCTTGCTCCTCGCCGCTCTGGGGATTTATGGAGTCATGGCCTACTCAGTCACGCAACGGACGCAGGAAATCGGAATCCGCATGGCGCTCGGCGCCCAGAAATCCGACGTGCTCGGTCTGGTAATCCGCCAGGGCATGACGCTGACCGTAATCGGCGTCGTTGTCGGCCTGGCGGGGGCGTTCGCCCTTACGCGTTTGCTGGCCAACCTTCTCTTCGGAGTAGCCGCGACCGATCCGCTGACCTTTGTTGCAATTCCGTTGTTGCTCCTCTTCGTGGCGCTGGTTGCTTGTTATTTACCAGCACGGCGCGCGGCTCGCCTCGATCCGACCATTGCGCTCGCGCAAAGCTAACCCGTTATGTCTATGATCACGCTCAAACACCTCGAACGTTTCTATCCGCTCGCGAAGGGCAAATTCTTTTACGTCCTGCGCGACATCAACCTGGAGGTGAACGAAGGCGACTTCGTTTCCATCATGGGTCCCTCGGGCGCGGGTAAGTCATCGCTCCTCCATGTCATCGGCATGCACGATCACGCCTGGAGCGGTGAATATTTCTTCGACGACGTGGGCGTCCACAATCTGAAGCCGAAAGAGCGCGCGACTCTCCGCAACGAAAAGATCGGCTTTGTCTTCCAGGCTTATCACCTCCTCGACGACCTCACCGTTTACGAGAACCTCGACATCCCGCTTTCCTATCGGCATGTAAGCAAGGCCGGGCGCGATTCCATCGTGTGCGACACGCTGGATAAGTTTCACATCGTCGGGAAGAAGGACCTTTATCCGCGCCAGCTCTCGGGCGGTCAGCAACAGCTCGTCAGCATTGCCCGCGCGATGATCGCAAATCCAAAGCTGATCCTGGCCGACGAACCGACTGGGAATCTGCATTCAGACCAGGGCAAGGAGATCATGGAGATGTTCAAGAGCCTGAACGCGCAGGGCACGACCATCATCCAGGTGACGCATTCGGATGTAAACGCGAGCTACGGGAATCGGATCATCCAGCTCCGCGATGGATTCATCGTATGAAGTTTCTTGATTCACGCTATAGCCGCGCCGCTCAGTCGGCGCGTCCTAACGAACGGCGACAGAGCGCCGTCACTACAGCGCCTTCAGTTTACTCCAGTCTAATCTTCTTATGCTAACCGACCTCAAATACGCCCTGCGAATGCTGATCAAGGCTCCGGTGTTCGCCGTCATCGCCATCCTCACGCTCGCTCTCGGGATCGGGGCGAACAGCGCGATCTTCAGCGTCATCGATACGGTTCTGCTCCGCCCGTTGCCCTTCAAGAATCCCGACGAAATCGTCCACGTCTGGGGGCGTTACGCGAACGATAGCGGACGCGTGCGCGGCAACGTCCACTCGTTCCCCGACTACGTGGACCTTCGAGATCAAAGCCAGAGCTTCGCGGCGATGGCCGCCTACACTCGGACCGGCGGGACGTTATCACTCGCGGAAGATGCCAGGGCGCTCGAAGGAATCGCGATTACGCCGGAGGTGTTCGATGTCCTGGGCGTTCCGCCGTTGTTAGGCCGGGGATTCACGAAGGAAGACGCAAAAAACGACGCGGACCGAGTCGTTGTTCTAACTCATCCGCTTTGGAAAAGCGCGTTCGGGAGCGATCCGAACATTATCGGGCAGAAGGTCACGATCTCGGCGCGCCCGCACACCGTTATCGGCGTCATGCCTCCGGGGTGGAAATTCCCCGTCGAGGACGAACACATCGACTATGCGCTGCCGCTCGAGTATCTCGGACAGCAATTCCTGGGTAACCGCGGCTCTCACTTTCTGACGGTGGTGGGGCGAATGAAGCCGGGTGTCGGCGTTAAGACGGCCGAAGCGGAGCTGACGGCGATCGCGAGCCGGCTGTCGAAGCAATATCCGGATACGAACATGAACTTCACCGGAACCGCGGTGGTGAAGCTACATACGGATGTCGTCGGCGAAGTTCGTCCGGCGTTGCTGGTTCTGCTGGGGGCGGTTGCCCTGGTTCTGCTGATTGCTTGCGCGAATGTGGCGAACCTTCTCCTGGCGCGCGCGGCCTCGCGCAGTCGCGAGATCGCGATTCGGACCGCGCTCGGTGCGAGTCGCGCGATCGTTATCCGCCAGCTGCTTTGCGAAAGCCTGTTACTCGCAGTGCTGGGCGGAGGCGCCGGCTTGCTTCTGGCCTGGTGGGGCGTCGATCTGCTCGGCGCGGCGGGCCCGCAGGGATTGCCGCACCTGGGCCAGATCAAAGTGAACACGACCGTGTGCGTGTTTACGTTCGTGCTCGCGGTCGGGAGCACGTTGCTTTTCGGTCTCATTCCCGCCCTTCAGGTCTCGCGGCCGGGAGTGAATGAATCTCTCCAGCAAGGAGCGAAAGGATCCACCGGCGGACTGCATACGAATCGTCTCCGCGCTTTTCTCGTCGTCTCACAGGTCTCGCTCTCGCTGCTTCTGCTCGCGGGCGCGGGCTTGTTGATCAAGAGCTTCTACAATCTCCGCGCCACCAATCCCGGCTTCGATCCGGTCCGCGTCATGACGACGTCGATCAATCTGCCGCGAATTCGTTATCCGGAGGTGGACCAGCAAATTCGCACTTACGATTTGATTATGGAAAAGCTCGCGGCCATTCCCGGCGTCGAAGCAGCTGGCGGCGTGAATCCGTTGCCTTTGGGTGATAACCAGCGTTCCCAATCATTCATGCCGAGCGGCGCCGCGCCGTTGCCGCGCGGCAATCATCCCGGCGCGAGCTACCTGCTGGTGAAGCCGGATTATTTTAGAACCATGAAGATCCCGATCCTGCAGGGGCGCGACTTTAGCCGCTCGGACACGAAGGATTCACCGCTCGTGATCATGATCAACGAAGCCTTTGCGCAAAAACATTTCCCAGGCAAGAACCCGATCGGTCAGCAGGTGATGATCGATCAGCCCCAAAACAAGTCCAACACCCACGAGGTGGTTGGCGTAGTCGCCAACACCCGGCATGATTCACTTGCCGAGCCTCAGGGTCCCGAGATGTACGTGCCGTTCGCGCAAGACCCGGGGCGGAGTCTCGACATCGTCCTGCGGGTTAGCTCGG